>JAUZPX010000050.1 GCA_030705695.1 Bacillota bacterium | reverse complement strand
AAAGTGACTGTCAATATATTTATAACTACTCATCGAAATTTAAAGATCTTATAAATGATTTTACAAATGCAAACGGAGAAATAACCAGTAAAATAATAATAAAGCTTAATGTAATTATAGTTTTTGCAGGAATAAATGAAGCAAGTATACCGCCGAACGCCATAGCAAAAGGAGTTAGGCTTTGTGTAATCATGTTCATAAAAGCAAGTACCTTGCCTCTCATTTCATTTGGAGTGGTAGACTGCACGGATGAAAGTAGAATAACATTGAGAATTGCGTTAAAGAATCCGCCCATTAATATGAATAGAATCATAATACAAAATAGTTGTTGATTTACAGCAAGTGCAAAGCTGATACTCATAATACCGTTTGCGATAATAAGTAAAAATGCTCTTCTATGCGACGGAAACGTTACAACTGATGAAAAAACAAATCCTAACATTGATCCTCCCATAAAACAAGCCATAGCAATACCGTATTTGCCTGCTCCAAGGGAAGGGGTGTTCCGAAATAACGGCAGAAAAAGAACAATAGCTACAAAAGAAAAAAAGTTCATTATTGCTGCAATTATCAAAAGATACCTTAATATTTTTTGATTCCACATATAACGGAAGCCATCCTTCATATCCTTTATGAAATTTTGTTTATTATTGCTTTGGTTTTTAGGGAGTTTTACAAAGCCGAGAGAAGTACCTGAGAAAAAATATGACACTCCGTTAACCAAGAATAGCAATGGTGCTCCGAATATCTGAAATAAATAGCCTCCCATAACATTCCCAAGCATATTTGAACCGGTTGAAGCAGCTGAAAGCATAGAATTAGCGTTAGATAGTTTTGATTTTGGTATCATTTCCGGAATAGATGAATTAACACATGGGCGGAACACTGCTCCGCAAATACTTAGTAGGATACCTGCTGCAAAAACCATCCATACTTTAATTACATTCATAAAAGCCGCGGTTGCAAGAAGTACAATACCTGCTCCACGGATAATGTCCATTGTTATTAAAAGTGCTTTTTTATTCATTCGGTCAATCCATACACCTGCAAAAGGAGATATCAATATACCAGGCAATGCTGAAACTGCCATAAGTGTTCCCATTAATGCAGTTGAGCCTGTAGTTTGCAGTACCCAAAACCCAAGAGCTACACTATATGCAGAATCACCTATTGTAGAAACCAACTGCCCCTGCCAAACTAGGAAGAAGTCTTTTGACCAAAGTTTTTCTTGGCTTTTTCCTTTTTTACTTTTCTTCATATCGAAGCAATTCCTTTTTATCATCATCAGGATTAAGCAAAAGCGAAACTGATGTTTTAAATGTATTAAAAAGATTAATTATGTTAAACGGGATCTCTCCACGCTGAGGTACACCATAACTATTAAGCAAAACCCCATTTACAGCAATACCGTCAATGGCAATTGAGATAAAAGTTAATATATCGTTTTCAGGTATTAAAGGATTGAAAGAGCCTGATGATATTCCCTCATGAACTGTACGGTATACTTCCTTAATAAAATATTCACTGCTTTGACCATCATTAATTTGTGATTGAATTTTTCTTCCCCTGGAAGGATGGTTTGCCATCAATACAGTGAGCTCAAATAGCATTTTCCCTAAAGTCGACATATTTTCTTGTATATAAAGTCCCATAAAGTTAAAAAGTCTGTCTATCGATTCTTTGTGAGAGTTAGATGTTTTAATAATATTATCTATTTTTTGTTTGTAATCTGAATTTGGATTGCATCTGTTAATTACCTCAACAAGAATTTCATCAATGTCTGAATAGTATCGATAAATTCCGCCCTGACTTATATTACATTCCCTAATAATGTCTTTCATGGTTACTTCATAAATAGGTTTTGTTTTGCAGATGTTTAATGCTGCTTGCAAAATGGAATCTTTCTTATTATCAAAATATTGTTGGCTTACTTTTGGCATAAGAACCTCCCAAATATATAAATGACACATATGTCATTTATATTATATTCCAATGATAATATAAAATCAATATAAAAAAATACTAGATTATTTTTTATATATTTTTATACAAATTAAACACCGCAGAATTGGCTGAAATCGCCACCCTGCGGTGTATTTGTTTTTATTAACTTTATTTATATTTAA
Source organism: Bacillota bacterium (assembly GCA_030705695.1). Classification (GTDB taxonomy): domain Bacteria; phylum Bacillota; class Clostridia; order Oscillospirales; family Acutalibacteraceae; genus JAUZPX01. The sequence goes on along the minus strand of JAUZPX010000050.1, from coordinate 10,952 downwards.
GTGTTCGCATAGTATTCAAAACTGCAATAAGCGTTACTCCAACATCTGCGAAAACCGCTTCCCAAATTGTAGCTATTCCGTATGCGCCTAAGAAAAGTACAATTACCTTTACTGCTAATGCAAATATAATATTCTGCCAAATTATTTTGTGTGTACGTTTAGAAATTTTTATTGCATCTATAAGCTTTGATGGCTCGTCGGTCATTAACACAATATCGGCTGCCTCAATTGCGGCATCTGATCCGACACCGCCCATTGCTACTCCAATATCTGCTTGTGCAAGCGCAGGTGCATCGTTAATTCCGTCACCGACAAAAATTACGTTGCTATTTGGTGCTTTTTGCTTTTCGATAAGCTCAAATCTTTCAACTTTTTGATTCGGCAATAATTCGGAATAAATTTCATCAAGTCCTAAATCTTTACCGATTTTCTCGCTGATTGCTTTGTTATCTCCCGTAAGCATTATAGTTTTTTTTACACCAATGCTTTTAAGCATTGTGATTGCTTTTTTGCTATCATCTTTAATTTTAGCTGAAACAACTATATATCCCGCGTATTTACCGTTGACAGCAATATGAACAACAGTACCAGCTTCATTGATATATTCATATTGAATATTTTCGCTTAACATTAATTTTTCGTTACCAGCAAGAACAAGATTGCCGTCAATTATTGCTTTAATGCCGTATCCAGAAATTTCGTTGTAATCAGAAACTAAACTTTGGTCAATTTCTTTGTCATATGCTTTTAAAATTGAAAGTGCAATGGGATGACTTGAATAATTTTCTGCATATGCAGCGTACTTTAAAATATCAGTAGAGTCAAAATTATTGAAGCATTTAATATCTGTAACTTCAAAAGCGCTCATTGTTAATGTGCCTGTCTTATCAAATACTACTGTATCAACATTGTTCAACGCTTCAAGATAATTACTTCCTTTAATAAGAATGCCGTGTTTGGAAGCGGCGCCGATACCTCCGAAAAAGCCTAACGGAACTGAAATTACCAAAGCACAAGGGCAGGAAACTACGAGGAATACCAAAGCCCTGTTTATCCATTCCGAAAAAGTTGCTCCTTGTATAATGAGTGGGGGGATAACCGCTAATGCAGCAGCAGCAAATACAACAACAGGAGTATAATATTTTGCAAATTTAGTGATGAGGTTTTCAGTTGGAGCTTTTTTGCTGCTTGCGTTTTGTACGAGGTCAAGAATTTTTGAAACAGTGGATTCGCCAAATTCTTTCGTAACTTTAACGGTTAAAACGCCGTTTTTGTTAATTGAGCCTGATAATATTTCGTTACCTGATTTAATTTCTCTTGGTAATGATTCCCCTGTTAAGGCTGAAGTATCAAGCAATGATTTTCCTTTGATGACTTTTCCGTCTAAAGGTACTTTTTCGCCTGGTTTAATTATGATAATATCTCCGACAGAAACTTCTTCGGGGGGCACTTTTTTTATTTCATCGTAAACTTTTAAGTTTGCAAAATCAGGGCGTATGTCCATGAGTGAAGAAATTGATTTCCTTGAGCGGTTAACGGCAATTTCTTCGAAAAATTCACCTATTTCATAAAAGAGCATAACTGCTACGCCTTCGGGGAATTCTTTTATTGCAAAAGCACCGATTGTTGCAATGCTCATAAGAAAATGCTCATCAAACACTTGTCCGTGAACAATGTTTCTAAATGCTTTAAATAAAACCTCATATCCGACAAGGATATAGCTTGCAAAATACATACTGAATTCAATCCGCTCTGGGAATTTAAAAAATATAGCTACAAGGAACAAAACCGCACCAAAAATAATCCTGATTATTTTACTTGTTTTTATGTTTGGTTTTTCATTATGCCTTTTGGACGAACCTTCTTCTGTAATACTGATTCCGGATTCAATTTGATTCACTGTTTTAAATATTTTTTTAATTATTGCGTTTAATTCAAGTTTATTATTAACTTCAACAGTAAGTGTTTTTGTCGCAAAATTCATTGAGGCAAAAGCAACGCCGTCAATATTTTTTACGTTTGCTTCAATTTTTGCTGCACAGTTGGCACAATTCAGACCATGAAGTACAAATTTCTTTCTAATTGTTGACATTGTAAACCCTCCCTTGATTTGATTTATTTTTCGTTTATATGAATCAAACCTTGTTGGAATATTTGTTTTACATGAATATCATCAAGCGAATAGTAGACAATTTTTCCGTCTTTTCTGTTTTTAACAAGCCTGCCTTGCTTTAATAACCTGAGTTGATGAGATACAGCAGATACTGTCATGTTTAATAGAGCGGAGATGTCACAAACACACATTTCCGATTCAAATAAAGCATAAAGTATTCTTATTCTTGTTGAATCGGAAAATATTTTGAACAAATCTGCAAGCGAATATAAAACCTCTTCATCTGGCATTTTTGTTCTTACATTCTCAACAACTTCTTTATGTATTATATTACAAGTACATCTTTCAAGCTCATTATTTTCTTTGCACATAAGATCACCCTGTTTATTGATTATTTGAACAACTGTTCAAATGAATTATATCATGACAGCATTTTATTGTCAACATGGCATTAAATGTTAATAATATTTTGGATTTTAAAATACTTTAAAATTTTTAAATTTTCTATTGACTCTTACGCAACGTAATAGTGTAATGTAGTATATACCATACGGGAGATAATATAAAATATTTTGAAGAAAAGGAGGAAATAAGAATTGAAAATTAATGAAGTAGCAAAACTGACAGGAGTTACGGTAAGGACTATTCAGTATTATGATAAAATCGGCTTATTAAAGCCAAGTGGAATAACAGAGGCAGGATATCGTTTGTACAATAATGAAGCTCTTGAAATCTTACAACAGATTTTGTTTTTTAAAGAGCTTGATTTCCCATTAAACGAAATCAAAGAAATTATGACTCATCCGAATTATGACAAACAGCAGGCAATGAATAAACACAAAGAATTGCTTATTAAAAAACGCCGAAGACTCGATAAACTTATTAATCTTATTGAAAACACAACGAAAGGAGAATTTGATATGAGCTTTAAAGAATTTGATATGACCGAGATAGAAGCCGCAAAAGAACAATATGCCGAAGAAGTTAAACAGCGCTGGGGGGACACGGAAGCATACGCAGAAAGCGAAAGAAAAACAAGTGGTTATGACAAAGAAAAATGGAAGATAATTAATAGTAAAGGCGATGCAATTTTAAATGAATTTGCCCAAATAAAATCTTCTGCACCGAATAGCGAAATTGCCCAAGAGCTTGTAAAAAAATGGCAGGATTATATTACAGAAAGTTTTTATAATTGCACTAAAGAAATACTTTCTGGTTTGGGCTTGATGTATTTAAATGACGAGAGATTTACTAAAAACATTGATAAGCATGGTTCGGGTACAGCGGAATTTATGGCTAAAGCGATTGGAATTTATTGTGCAGAATGATTTATTTTTTTGTAAATATCTGTTAAGTTGACTTTTTACCTTAAGAGTGATAACATAATAACTGCAAGCGGACGGTTTATCCTACCGCAAGCCCCAATTTATTATAATTAAACTGATGGCAAAGTTACTCTGAGCCGCAAGATGTTATTATGTTAGTTTGCATTTTTCAGTCCTTTGTCATCTGACAAGGGACTTTTGTTTTTTTATTGAGGTTTTTAAATGATAAAATTAATTGATAAACTTGAAGCAACACAAAGCCTTTCAAAAGAAGAATGGGTCGAGCTTATTGATAACCGTGATAAAGATTCTTCGGAATATCTTTTTGAAAAAGCTCGAAAAATAAGACATGAAATTTATGAAAATGATGTCTATATCCGTGGGCTTATCGAATTTTCGAATTATTGCGAAAATGATTGCTTTTATTGCGGAATTAGAAGAAATAATCCATATGCACAAAGATATCGCCTGGGTAAAGACGAAATTATGTCTTGCTGTAAAGAAGGCTATGAACTTGGGTTTAGAACGTTCGTACTTCAAAGCGGTGAGGACAGTTATTATACAGACGATATAATGACAGAAATAATAAGCTCTATTAAAGAAAAATATCCCGATTGTGCCGTTACGCTTTCAATCGGAGAAAAAAGCAAAGAAACATATCAAAAATATTTTGATGCAGGAGCCGACAGATATCTTCTTAGGCACGAAACAGCATGTGACGTTCATTACAAAAAGCTTCATCCGCCAAGCTTAAGCCTTTCAAACCGCAAACAATGCTTGTTTGATTTGAAAGAGATTGGTTTCCAGGTCGGTTCGGGGTTCATGGTTGGATCGCCGTTTCAAACTTCCGAAACTCTTGCAGATGATATGTTGTTTTTAAAGGAATTAAATCCCCATATGGTGGGGGTAGGTCCGTTTATTCCGCATCATGACACTCCTTTTAAAGGCTATCCGCAGGGCAGTGTCGAGTTAACACTTTTTATGATAGGGCTTATAAGGCTTATGCTGCCAAATGCGCTCATACCTGCAACAACAGCACTCGGCACGCTCGACACATTGGGGCGTGAAAAAGGCATTCAGGCAGGAGCCAATGTGGTAATGCCTAATCTTTCTCCGAAAGATGTTAGAAAAAAATATCTGCTTTATGATAATAAGATATGTACCGGCGATGAAGCTGCCGAATGCAGATATTGTATGCAGAACAGAATGAAAAGTATCGGATATGACGTTGTTGTGTCACGAGGCGACTGTAAAAATATTAACTTACGGGAAAGTCTGCCTGACCTGAAAGAGAGGAAATAAAATTATGTACAATCCAAAATCACTTTGCGCCGATGAGTTTATTAATCACGAGGAAATTCTCGATACATTAGAATATGCCGAGAAAAATAAAAACAATGTCGAACTTATCGACAGTATTCTTGAAAAAGCTAAACCAAGAAAAACAGATAGCGGTACATTCTGTTCGGGGCTCACGCACAGAGAAGCGTCAGTTCTTCTTGCATGTGATATTCCAGAAAAAATACAGCAAATGTATGACCTTGCTAAAGAGATTAAACAGGCTTTTTACGGAAACAGAATAGTTATATTCGCACCGCTTTATCTTTCGAACTATTGTGTGAACAGCTGTGTTTACTGCCCGTATCACATGAAAAACAAAAGTATTCCACGTGTTAAGCTTACTCAGGAAGAAATTGCAAGAGAAGTCAACGCTCTTCAGGACATGGGGCATAAACGTCTGGCAATTGAGTGCGGTGAGCATCCTACAGAGAATCCTATTGAATATATTTTGGAATCTGTTAAAACGATTTACTCAATCAAACATAAAAACGGAGCAATTCGTAGAGTTAATGTAAATATTGCGGCAACTACCGTTGAAAATTATAGAAAGCTTAAAGAAGCTGAAATAGGAACTTATATTTTGTTCCAGGAAACTTACCATAAGGAAAGCTACCTAAAGCTTCATCCGGCTGGTCCGAAGCATGATTATAATTATCATACAGAAGCAATGGACAGGGCAATGGAGGGTGGCATCGATGATGTAGGCTTGGGCGTTCTTTTCGGGCTTGAGCTTTATAAATATGAATTTGCAGGGTTAATGATGCATGCCGAACATCTTGAAGCTGTGCATGGCGTAGGACCTCATACGATAAGTGTACCGCGTATAAAACATGCCGATGATATTGACCCGAATGCTTTTGACAACAGCATAAGCGATGATATTTTTGCAAAACTTTGTGCACTGATAAGGATAGCCGTTCCATACACAGGTATGATAATTTCAACACGTGAAAGCCAAGAAGTGCGTGAAAAGGTCATACCGCTCGGAGTATCGCAAATTAGCGGGGCATCTCGTACATCAGTTGGGGGATATGAACAGGAAGAAAGACCTCATGATACTGAACAATTTGATGTTTCCGACCAACGAAGCTTAGATGAAGTAGTCCGTTGGCTGATGGAAATGGGGCATATACCATCATTCTGTACAGCGTGCTACCGTGAAGGGCGAACGGGAGACCGTTTTATGGCGCTTTGCAAGTCAGGGCAAATTCAGAATTGCTGCCATCCGAATTCTCTTATTACGCTAAAAGAATATCTTACGGATTATGCAAGCGAAGAAACAAAAGCATTAGGCACTGAACTTATTGAAAATGAGATTAATAATATTCCAAAAGATAAAGTAAGGAAAGTCTGCACTGAATACCTTGAAAAAATCGAAAAAGGTATGTGTGATTTCAGATTTTAAGGTAATAATATGGGACTTAACGATACACCTTCCGCAAACAGAATACACATAGGTTTTTTCGGCAGGCGAAACGCAGGGAAGTCAAGCCTTGTGAACGCCGTAACAAGCCAGGAATTGTCAGTTGTATCAGATATTAAGGGTACGACGACAGACCCTGTGTATAAGTCGATGGAGCTTTTACCTCTTGGTCCTGTAATGATAATCGACACTCCTGGGTTTGACGATGAAGGACCTTTAGGTGAGCTTCGCATTAAGAAAACAAAGCAGGTGCTAAACAAAACTGATGTTGCCGTGCTTGTCGTAGATGCTTCTGAGGGTATAAAAGAATGCGACAACAATTTGATAAGCCTGTTTAAAGAGAAAAATATTAATTATATTGTTGTATTAAATAAATCTGACCTGCTTGAATGTGATTTTGTGGCTGATGAAAATTCGATTTATGTAAGTGCTGCAACAAGAAATAACGTTCAAGAACTTAAAGAGAAAATAGGTAAGCTTGCAAAAACTGATGATACTAAATTAAAAATCGTCGGTGATTTAATTAATCCATCCGATTTTATTGTACTTGTAACTCCAATCGACAAAGCAGCGCCTAAAGGCAGGCTTATTCTTCCGCAGCAACAGACTATTCGTGATATTCTTGAAGCAGACGCAACTGCAATTGTTGTAAAAGAATATGAACTGCGTGAAATGCTTGAAAATTTAGGAAAAAAACCGTCGCTTGTGATAACTGACAGTCAGGTTTTTGCAAAAGTATCCGCCGATACGCCGACTGATATTCCCTTGACTTCATTTTCAATACTTATGGCACGATATAAAGGCTTTCTTGAAACTGCCGTAAAAGGCGTTGCGGCAATTGCAAAATTACGTGATGGGGATAGGGTGCTGATTTCCGAAGGCTGCACGCATCACCGTCAGTGTGACGACATTGGAAGAGTTAAAATCCCACGCTGGCTGAAACAGTATACAGATAAACAATTAAATATAGAAACTTCCTCAGGAACAGAGTTCCCTGAGGATTTATTGCCGTATTCTCTTATAATACATTGCGGCGGATGCATGCTGAATGATCGTGAAGTAAAATACCGTATGAAATGCGCTGTTGACCAAAATGTTCCGATTACAAATTACGGAACGGCAATTGCATATATGCAGGGGATTCTGAAAAGAAGTATCGGTATTTTTCCGCATTTACTGGAAGAATTTGAAGATGTTTAATAAACTAACTTTTGCCGTATTCGGCAGAACGGAAGGTTACTATGCGAAAAGAAAAAGATATTTTAGGTGAAATTTCATTGCCTGATGACGTTTTGTTTGGAATAAACACATACCGTGCATCACAGAATTTTGAGCTTCACCATAAAAAAGTTAATATTAACTTGATTTATGTAATAGTAAAAGTAAAAAAAGCAGCGGCTGTAACATATAAGAATCTCGGCATCAAGCCTGATATCTACAGCGCTGTTATTACCGTATGTGATGAAATACTTTTAGGAAAGTATGATGAATTCTTTATTACAGAGGCACTGCAGGGCGGTGCAGGAACCTCAACAAACATGAACGTTAACGAAGTGATCTCAAATCTTGTGCTTAAATCTTTAGGAAGACCGTGCGGAGATTATAAAACCGTTCATCCTCTTGACGATATAAACCGTGGGCAGTCAACTAACGATGTATATCCAACAGCTCTGCGCATAGCTGCTATTGAGCTTCTTCGGTCGCTAAGCGATGAATGCGCTGATTTACAAAAAGCTTTGCAGGAAAAAGAAAACGAATTTGCCGATGTAAGAAAACTCGGCAGGACGGAGCTTATGGATGCCGTAGCAATTACTCTCGGCGAGGAATTCGGCTCTTATGCACAGGCGATTGCACGTGACAGATGGCGCATTTATAAAGCTGAAGAACGCCTTCGTCAAGTTAATATCGGCGGTACGGCAGTGGGATTGTCCGATAATTCTTTGCGGAAATATCGTTTCGGAGTAATCGAGGAATTGCGTAAAATAACTGAAATTGGGCTTGCAAGTGCTGAATATCCGATGGATATCACTCAAAACAATGATGTTTTCGTTGAAGTTTCGGGGCTTTTAAAAGCGTTGGCTGTTAATTTGTTAAAGATATCTAATGATCTGCGTTTAATGAATTCAGGGCCATACGGCGGGCTTTCCGAAATTAAGCTTGCACCGATGCAGCAGGGCAGCACTATCATGCCTGGAAAAATCAACCCTGTTATTCCAGAAATGACAATGCAGTGTGCTATGAAGGTCATTTCAAACGATACGGCAATTACCCTTGCCTCTCAACATGGCGAATTTGAACTTAATGCGTTTTTGCCGTTAATTGCAGACAGCCTGCTTGAGAGCTTAGAACTTTTAAAAAATGCCGTGCGTATTTTCAGGACAAAATGTGTTGAAACAGTACAAGCTAATGTTGAATCTTGTCAGCGTAATTTAAAATTATCAGCGGCTTTTGGCGTTAAATATACTGAAAAACTTGGCTATGATACAGTAAGCCGTGTTATAAAAGAAAATAATCCAGAAGAAGCAGAGGAAGCTTTAAACAGGCTTATGAACCAAGAATAATATAGGGGGGAGTACCATGGAAACAAGAGTAGCACTAATTTCTATTATTGTTGAAAATTCAGATAATGTTGAAAACCTCAATCAGCTTCTGCATGAGTACAGGGAATATATAATCGGTCGTATGGGCATTCCGTATAAATCAAAGGGAATTTATATTATCAGTATTGCAATTGATGCTCCGCAGGATATGATCAGCGCATTGGCGGGCAAAATCGGCAGAATTTCAGGGATAACCACAAAAACAACATATTCTAATTTTTGACTAAATATTATAATAAAAAAGTGATATATATTTTGCGAAAATGAGCTTAATTATCATTGAATAATAAAATTAAATATAATATACTGTATTACATAAGCAAAGCTGAAAGAGTGGGGATGGCTATGTCATATAAGAGAATGAGAAACCTATTAATTTTGATGTTAATCTGTTATATTATTGCAACACTTTTCTTTGTTATAGCTTTTTTATTTGATGATTCATCCACTTCAATCCATACTGTAATACCATTTTTAAATGTGGTATTGTTTTGGGTTTACTTTATTTTTATTCTGCGTTATTATCGTCAACCAACCACTCCGGTTGGGTATTTGCTTACAAATTTAACAAAAAAACGGATTACAGAAGCGAAAATACGAAAATATTGTCAAGGTTATGTTGTTCCTGGTTTTGAGGAAAGCGAAAAATTTGAGGACTTGATAAAATTGCGTCCGGCTAAGATAAAATCAATTAAAACAATAGATAAATCAGATGGTTTTGCACGAATAATTGCAGAGTTTGCTGACGGAGAAAAGTATCAATTTGAAGTTGTAACATTGTTAAAAAAGAGATCAGGTCTTCCTTGGCGAATAAGTAATTACTGCAAAATTTCATAGAACAATATTTAAGAGCAGCCGCCAAAATATGACGGCTGCTCTTTGTATGATTTGTTAATTAGTTCGCATCTTCAATTATAATGCGGTCATCTGTGTTTCGCTCACGAATTTCTTTTGCACGATATGATTTTATTACAAACTGATTCTTTCCATCGAATCGGATTGAAACAGATTTTGTAAAATCAAATTTATTTGGTTGCTTCTCTTCAATTATAAGACTTGCTTTACATTCTTTCATTGTTTCAAAAGTGGTCATGAAGCCGATTCCACTACCGCCTGTATCTTTATGAGTCGTAATTGCTTTAAGGCCTAACGACAATAACGTATCAATCTGAAATTCAATTCCGCTGTCAAACACACAAAGCTCGTTGCAATCGTTCATTTCTCCTAGTAATACCAGAATGCTTCTGTATGTGTTCTCGCTGAAGTTAATAGCAATAATCGCATCGCGAATATGGTCACCGATTAAGGTTTCAAGCTTGTTTTGCGGGATCAATTTTTCAATCATATATGGAATGCTGCCGGTGATTTTTAAATTGAAATCAATATTACTTTTACTGGATTCCAATTGAAAATATGTAAACAGTGAATCAATACTTTGAATTTTTGTTGTAGGTAATGCTTTCTTTTTGGGGAGCTTTTCCTGAATTTCGTTTTTATATTCTTGCGACATTGTTTTTATCTGCTCTATAACATTTGCAAATTCAGGAGCGATTTCCGCACAGTTTGCTGCTTCTGTTGCTTGAAAAGCTAATGCTTTTACAGACATTTCAAGAGCAGAAAATCTTTGATTAAACTTATGATTAACTGAAGAAAGCACCATGTTTTCATGCTTAATTTCTTCAAGTTCTTTATCTTTTTCCTGAATTTTTTCTTCCAGAAGCTCAACAGCATGTTCTTTCATTTTTTGCTTATAGTGGCTTGTTATTCCCATACGTATCCATATGACAATAGCTATAGCACATATGGATATACCTGCGATTAAAGAACCAATAAATAAATGATTGTCTTTTTGTTGTCCACCGATAAAAGTTGCACATATTATTACTAGTCCGCCAAACAAAATACAAAATATTTTAACGGTATTTTTCCTGAAAAAAGGAAATCCGTTTCTGAATCGCCTGATAGAAAAAAAGCAAAAATAAGCAAGAAATTGAAATAATGGTATGGTAAAGGTACAAACAATGTGATTTGGATTGTTAGAGTGAAAAACAATTAGTAACAATGCTGCTGATAAAGTAACCGAAATCAAATAAAATATATAGCTTAGCCCTAAAGAAATTGTCATAATAATTATTGAAAAGTCAATTTTT
>JAUZPX010000005.1 GCA_030705695.1 Bacillota bacterium | reverse complement strand
TGTTTGCACCAATTAAATATTGAACTATGTTTTAGCTGGTACAATTATTTTTGCTATAATAGGTAGATTTCTACCTATATAATTTTTTAGTATGATGGAGGCTACTATGATTCAATCAAATTCAACAAATAAAGCAACCGATCCCTCAAGACTAACGCCTTACCTGAGAATGATTTTGGCGGTTGTGTTGATCGCAGATATTCTTGACATGATGTATTCAACCATCAATAATATCGCCGCTCCGTCCATTGTTCATAGCATAGGAGGCGGCGAGACTCTAATCAAATGGCTTGGGGCGGGTTACGCTTTGGCCATGGGCGTACTGCTGGTAACGGGAGGCCGTTTGGGTGACCGCTATGGAAAAAGGCGCTTGTTCCTAATTGGAATTACAGGATTTACACTTGCTTCAGTATTTTGTGGTTTGTCCATCAGCCCCGCCATGATTGTGGCAGGCAGTCTGATTCAGGGTAGCTTTGGGGCGCTTTTGATTCCACAGGGTATGAGCATCCTGATGGCGACATTTTCCCGGGAACAGTTCCCACGAGCGGTCAGTGCATTTGGCCCTATGATGAGTATTTCATCCGTCATCGGTCCGATATTGGCCGGATTTATCATTCAGGCAAATATCGGTGGACTTGGCTGGCGGCCGATGTTCCTCATTAATATAGTTCTCGGTCTGACCGGTCTTATTGCGGCGATTAAGCTGCTGCCGCATGATCAGCCAAATCCTGATGAAAAGTTGGATAGACTCGGGACAGTATTGCTTGGAGCCGCCATGCTGGGCATTATTTACGGATTAAATGAGGGCTCAACCGATGGTTGGACATTGCTACCGATTATCGGTATCATTGTGGGAGTCATTATGTTTATTGCATTTGCCTTTCGCCAACGCTACGCTGCCAATCCTTTGATCAAGCCCGGACTTTTCAATAACAAGGGTTTCACGTCTGGATTATTGCTTGGTCTTGCTTTTTTCGCTGCCGTAAACGGGCTTTCCTATGTCATTTCATTGTTCTTTCAAATGGTTCTTCATATGACGGCATACGAGGCTGCTCTTGGACTTTGCCCCATGGCAATTGGAATTGTGATATCGTCGATGATATGCCGACCGCTTCTTAATAAAATGGGACGCAAAATCGTCGTGGCCGGACTTGTTACAACACTCATTGGGGCGCTGGGGCTGTGGTTAACCATTTTTGTGAAAGGCATGGCGGATACCGCACTACTGATGGCTCCTGCTATTTTAATTATCGGCGCTGGCATGGGTGCTTGTTTCAGTAGTATTTACGATGTTGCGCTTGGTGATATTGCGCATGATGAGGCAGGCAGCGCGAGCGGTTCCCTGAGCGCGGTGCAGCAATTAGCGGCGGCAATAGGCTCCGCTGTCGTAACAACAATTTTCTTCCATTTTCAGAGCCACGTTGGTAACGCCATGGCAATGCAGTATAGCATCCTAATTGTTGGCGCGATTGTTGTCGCGGGGCTTGGCCTTGTTTGGCTCATGCCACGGTCGGCTCCTTCCGAAGACTGACTGGTCAGCTTGACCGTTGGTAGATAAAAAAACTTATAAATACGGCAAGGAGGGATTCTGCATGGCAGAAAACAAACCTGAAATTAAAAGATTATATCCCAAAACATTGGCAAGCCTAAAGAATTTTTTATTTATACACCATATAAGCTATTTTGATTGAGTTATTCAGCTAAGCACTGATAAATATTAATATTTTAGTAAATAATAATGTTATCGCTCTATAATTTGTTGATTTTGTCGTTAAAATATAATATAATATATTAATATTTTATTATTGCTAAAATGCTTATTAAAGCGGGGGATAATTCATGGCAATCAGTTATAAAAAACTCTGGAAAATGCTGATAGACAAAGACATGAAGAAGAAGGATTTAGTTCATGCTGCAAATATCAGTACCTATACTATTAATAAACTAAACCGGGGTGAAAATGTCACTACGGATACACTTGCAAAAATTTGCAAGACGCTCAATTGTTCTTTTGATGAGATAATGGAGGTCATTGATGAGGAATGAGTCCATTTTATTAAACAGCACGTTTGATAGAATCATTATATTGTTAAGGTTGAGCGTGAGTTTATAATAGGAGTGGAGGGAGCTTAAATGGATTGGTCTGTATTTTGGAATGCATTTGGTGCAATAGGTACGACTATTGGTTCTTTGATTACTGCAGTTGCAGTTGTGGTTGCTGTTGTTCAATATAAACAGCCATTAATTAAGAAAGTTAGAATAACATTTTCTACAGCATTCCCTGTTTATGATTATGGGCTTGGTGAAAGTTTTTATTGCATTACTGTTTCAAATACAGGTATAAGGCCAATCATCATAACAAATATCTATCTTAATACAGGAAAAAATAATCTTGTTATTAATAAATTAATGACTGATATTGATCACAATAACCTAGGCTGTCACTTTCCGAGAGAACTTTCTCCCGAAAGTAGTTTTGCTGTGTATATTTCATATTCAGAATTGTCAAAGTCGTTTATTGATTTATTAAATCGACATGAAATAAGTCCTTATCAAAAAATAAAAGTATTAGTTACTGATACAACATCGGGTAACCATTATTGTAAAATTAAAACGACAGCTGAAAGAATAGCAAAGGAAAAAGGCTAAATCAAAGGATTAATTTTAAATTAATATGACCTGCTTTGTCAAGTTGCTTCCAATGGGGTGATTGTTTGATTTCAAAAACCATCTTTGATATTCCGATATATTCAATGCCTAAAAAGGAGTTTGATAGGCGTTGGAATATTATAAAGAATAAAATGTATGACAATTTCATTGCACACTGTCATACTGATAAAAGTGCTCTCGAAGGAATAAGTTATTGTGTTCACCCTCGTGACATATGGAAGTATAATCAAATAATTGGATACATTTCTGTATCCGTTAGCAATCATAGTATTTGGTTTGACGTGTACTGTACACAAGATAAGAAAATGGTCGTAGATAGCAAAACAAAACACTTTATTGTTAACTTGGGTGCAATAGGATGCCATTTCCATGTTAATGATAGTATGACAGATGAAGATATTAGAAAAGAGATACTGTCATTTTTGGACATGATTGAAAAAGATTATTTTCACAAGCGTTTTTTTGTTGATTATGAGTCTTTTATTAATACAATTAATTTCTTTAATATTAGGAAAATAATCGATGAAATATAATTACCGCAGAGGTAAATAACTTTTTGAAAGGAACAAAAAATGAATTTCGATATTACAAAGCTATTATCATTATCTGCACGAACATTAGGGGCAATATCAATTGCATGTGCTTTTTTGTTGTTTTTCCTCGCGACTATACTACCGTTTAGCATTTCAGAGTTTAGAAAAGATAATGGTATTTGGTTATTTATTATCTTAGTAGTTTCAATTGCAATATGGGTATCCTATTTTATAAAATGGATAACAGACTCAACAAAAGAAAAAATTAAAACTCATAAAACCTGGAAAACTTATAAATATGTTTTAAATAATTTATCAGACGATGAAAAGCTTTTTTAAAAAAATTTTTATGATAAACGAGAAACAGCTATCCGTATGGATTTAAATAATCCGATTCACAAGCGGCTTGAGACATTTAGAGTCATTTCGATGGCAGCTGGAACGAATTTGGGAACTTATTCCAGCATGCCGGGATTTATTCAATCATGGGTATTTAAGCTAGTTGATAAACATCCTAGCTATTTAAAAATTAATAGCAAAAGGGGTAATTAAATGGTGAATAAATTGGCAGTAGAACATTTTAAAGAAATAGAAACTCTCGTTGAGAAGATTTTAATGTCTTCTACGAAAAAAATTGCATAACCATATAATCAACATTTGAAATTTTTATCTAATCCTTTGGCATATGATGTTACACCAAATGTGCACAATATGCTATCGGAATTGATTGACATTGCATATGCGGCTTCTGGACAAGTTAAATAAAAGGATCATTGGATAAAAATAGCCAAAGATTTATTAATCAAACTAAAAAGGCATGGCGCGTTGAGGAGGAAAAATAATATGGGAAAAAATATTATAGAGGGACTTTCGATTGATGTTGAAACCTTAAACATGGACAAGCTGAGATCCGTTTTTCCAGAGTGCTTTGCCGAGGGAAAGCTGGATATTGATAAGCTTTTGTCTCTTTGCGGAGAGTATATCAACAACGACTTTGAAAAATATAAGTTCGAGTGGAGTGGTAAAGCGGATTGTCTTAAGTTGGCGCAAAATCGTTCTACCGGTAAGCTACGCCCTTGTCCCGAAGAAAGCGTCAACTTCGACGTAACGCAGAATCTTTACATAGTGGGCGACAATTTGGAAGTGTTAAAGCTCTTGCAGACTTCCTATTACCGTAAGGTCAAGATGATTTATATTGATCCTCCATACAACACCGGCAACGACTTTGTATATCATATTCTCTCTCATTATGCAACACATTTGAAAGCAGCAAACCGCAAAAAGAAAGCAAAATTTCAAGCTTAAAGCTTCCGGACTTTTCAAACTTTCTTTCCACTAAAACCCTGATGATTGCTGGCGGCGTCTTTCTTCTTTTTCTGCTGGTCTTTGCCCTGGTTACGCTGACGAATTTCATGAGCAAAAACGCAAACGCATGGCAAGCACATAATCGCCTGGCTTTATGCTCTGTCAGTGACACTGCCTTAGAGCATTATATCAGCCAGCACCCGGAAGTGAAAGAACTGAATTTTTGTCTGGACAACGATAAGTCCGGGGTCAGCGCCACACAGAAATTTATGTCAAAATATAGGGATAAAGGCTATATAGTCAACAATATCCCGCCGAAAAACAAGGATTACAATGAAGAGCTAAAAAGCTATGTGATGTCAAAAAACCCGAAAGTAACAAAACCTTGTAAGCCGATGACGCTTTAGCCGTAAAACAGCCATTCAAAAGCAACGGCCAGCTGGGCACCCATGTTTATACGCTTCCCTGCCCGAAAAGAAACTGTTTTTTTGTACCACGATTTGCGGTCGGGAAGCTTAGCGCCAAGCAAATGCGTGTCTATTTGTTTCTCTGCAAGTCGATTAACAGCAAAACAAGGTCATTCTGGAACAGTTACAATGATATCAGCAAGACGCTCAGAATCAAGTGCACAGCGGTCATAGAAGCAATTAAGGAGAACTTTATCAAGCGGCTGCGAGTTCTCAAAAAAGACGGAAGCTTTTCAGACAATCACTATCAGATTGTGAAGCCGTCGATACAGGCTTCGATTATGTCTTTCATAAAGGATTTACGAAAAAGAAAAAGGCTGCGCCAAAAGCGTAGCCTTCATTCTTTAAAACAAATAAATGCCCATTCCACTAAGCATTTATTTCTTGGTTATCATTATCCACACAAAAGGGGCGTTTGTCAAGAGATTAGCAAAAGTTTTTTCAATTGCAGGGGTAGTCCCCTAAAACGGCTTTTTCTTTTCTGTTGGGGACAATTTTTTTGCAATTTGTCTTTCCAATTTCCGTTTCTAATAAACTTAATCTTACTTCTCTAAGGGGGTAACCATATGCTATTTTTATCTGAATTCTTTTGTCCGTTTAACTGTTGACTGTCCGCACCTTATCTTTTACCCTGATTAGGTTTTTTACAATTCATGTCAACAATACCCCGTAGCAGAAATTAGCCAAGGAGAGTTTTTATCTTTGCGAACCAATGTCATGGACCAACCAGTATAATTTCCTTCACTCCAAGGTCCTGTGTATGATCCGGTAAACTTTACATTAAAATCAACTTTGAATACAATCACGTTTTCAATTGATATATTTGAATTTGCACCTCCACCATGTTGCAAATACGACAAACGATCAGAATCTTGGGGATTATAACTGATATTCACTTGTGAAATATCCACATCAAAATCTTTAAGAGACCACATAGCGTTAGCGGGCTTACCGCCTAATAGGGTAGCCCATAAAGAATTATCATCTTTATTAATCTGCGCTCTCCAATATTTTTCAACTATCGATCTTGCTGCCAAAACTTCGGAGTCAGAAAATTTAGGAAAAGCATTTTGTGTGGGTGTTGATGAAATATGGAACTGAATTTGTTTATTTAAAGAGGATGAATCTTGATTATTCTTACCTGCAAAGCTTGCGCCAAGCGTTAATGAAAAAATTACTAGAACAAGCAATATTGTTATAGAAAGTATGACTGCTTTTTTGGGCTTGGATTGATATTTCATAATGGATTCCAGCCTTTCTTTCAAAGTTTTCTTTTCTTCACACATAGTTATAGACGGGGCAACTAAAAGATTGTGGCTCTCTGCGACAAACGAAATTAATATATTGCCATAAATTTTCTTACCAGAAATATCTAACTTTCGTATAACAGCTTCATCACAGGCCATCTCACATGCTCGGTTTACATTGCTGCGTACTAAATAAATTATAGGGTTAAACCAATGAATGGCATTTGCAATAGTCATTAACCATTTAACTGCTATATCAAAGCGTTTTAGGTGAGTCAACTCATGGCTCAAGATATTCCTAAGTTGTAATTCATCATAATCTCTGTCTGGCAAGATAATAGCAGGATGAGAGATTCCAATTAACATTGGTGTTGATACTGAAGGGTTTTTGAAAAGTGTGGGTGTTCGTTTTACACATAAAGACTGCAACAAATTATTTTCCAATTCCGAGGCGGGTCTGTTCTGCTTTTTTAGAATGGAATAAAATCGTAAATAGGTAAGAATATTTATTAGGTTTTTGAAGTGAAGAATTCCCCTATTTCAATTTTATGATGGTCTCCATTTTAAATTAGACAGATTTATATAATATAACTTTGGAACGAGAGTGTCCCCTGTGTTGGGATCCTTGTAATACAATGTTAACAAACAATTATCCTTCGTATCCCTTGAAATGTTAATTATTGAATATCTTTTATCATTGAGGGAAACCGTCGTTTTTTGGATTGTTCCATTCGCATTATTAAGAAGATATAAATCTTTGTTGCTATTATAAGATTGATAAAACAAATTTGTACGTTCGTTTTTTACTATATCAAATGCTTTTTCAAATGTTGCATCTGTTTCCATAATTTTGACTACGTTATTACCTTCAATTTCCCCCAAAAACCTTGTTGAACTGAAATTTTCGTAGTAAATATAATTGTTTGATACGATAAAATGTGATACACCCTGGCGTAATTCATTTTTGTCTGAACTAATCGATGACATATCTACAGAATGCAAAAAATTCATATTATGATCATAAATATCTATTACTAACTTTACACTATCTGATGTTCGTTTTTTTAGCATTAATAATGAAATTGTGTCATTATCAGCGTTTATTTGCCTTATTGTTTCTCCAATATTTGTTTTATCATTAAAATCAAACCTTTTTAAAGTTGTCATCTTCTTCGTTTCAGGATTATATTCTTCTAAATCACATCCATTTGCCAACACTTTTGCCATTAACACCTGATTTCCTACAACTGCCATGGAGTTATATGGAAATCCTCCTTTTTCTGAGAATATGTCTGACATCGTATGGTTAATCAGATCTATATCAACGAACTTAAGTGTCCGCTTGTTGGCATCATCCATATCAGTTGTAATGTAAGTGTATAAATGATTATTGATGAAAACTTTGTCAGCGGTTTGGTATGACCAATTTTTAACCGTTCCTAATTTGATCCTATCCTTAGTTTTGAAAACATATTGATAATAATCAATTTCTGTAATTGATTGAGTAGAATTATTCGGTATTGTTGTATAGATGATACTATCATCGGTTTGTGTAATCGCACCATAATGCTCAATCGTACCGATTACTTTATTATTAATGTCATAAATTGAAAGCGTTTCATTTGTTATCAGATTATTTCCCGATATGTCATTTGTTTTACTATTGCTTAATGAATTGTTTTTATTTTCAGATTGCATCTTGCATCCATTTAGAAAAATCAAAATTACCAAGAAACACACAAATAGTTTTATTTTCAATTTTCTTATCCTCCACAAGAATGATAATTTATTTTGGAACAATCAAGCAGGCGTGATTTATAACGCCTGCTTGACCGAATGATATTACCAAATTACGTCTCTGCAAACACTGTTTGCAATTGCAGCAGTTTTTTCATAAAAACAGGGCCAGTCCGCTTCCCAACCCCCAAGCGGATCTGCAAATTGGATTTTGGAATCATCACTATATACAGCGTTAATTACTAAGCGGTGTCCGTTTGTACCATAATGCCAATTCGCACCAGTGGGATTACAAATCGACATCAAACAAGGATAGCCCCAACCTGCGATTGTGAAAGCCAAATCATTACACATAGTTGATTGGTTTGGCGTTGCTGTACGAATATAGGTATTATCATCTTGTTTAGTGTTTAAATACGGAGCTATTTTTGTGGCATCTGTACCGCTACTTGTTGTACCCAAATCACTTGCAATATCTGACTGAGTATAATAACACCCAGTATCGTATTCAAGTACGCTCTCCACACTTGCCGGAGCACAATAATAGTTGTTTTCTTGTTGGTACATAGTGAAGGTACCAGGTATTGAAATTTTATAAGCAGCGCTGTTAGCTTGAACTGTGTTAGCTTGAACTGTGTTAGCTTGAACTGTGTTTGCGCCTTTAGCTCCAATTGTATTTGCTCCATCTATGTTTGCAAATTCTTGTGCGGCTTCTGTTTTTTGGGCTATTATTTCACGATCGCTTTCAGAAAGACTCTGTAAATAATTATTTTCTTGTTCGGGTGTTGGTATTATTTCGCCGTTAAAAGTATTATTCTCTACATTTGCAGAATCCGCAGAGCTAGCGCTAGCAGCGTCCGCAGCGTTTACGTTTATAGTCATGCTGAAAGAGAAACAGATAACAAGTGACAATAGAATACCAATAAAACTTTTTTTCACGATGAACAACTCCTAAATTTTATTTTTTATGAATCGCCGACATTGCCATTTTACTCTGCTAGCATCACTCCTTTTCTTATTTTTTTAACCTTAATCACTCCCATGCTCCGGAATATATGTACTACGAACTATCACAGTTCATGGAAGACCACTGCCTAATATATCCATTATATGTGAAATATAATCAACAGTCAATCGTGATAAATTTCAATTTTTACCAAAAATTAGAATAGCGTATTGTAGCAATATTTTATATTATATCGTATTAGAATTGCAAATTTTTTCACAAACACTATACGGAGAAGAACCAGACCACTTGATTGCTGGGAAGGCCAAAAGTCATCAAAAAGCTCAAGAGACAAGAGTTGAAATTGCTCATTTCTATCTTACTAAACACATTCGGTAAAATTTATTTCAAAATCAACTCAGTTCTGTTGTTGTAAAGCGAGTTATCGTTTGACATAATTACGTTCCAGATACCTTCCTGCTCATCTTTAGATCTTAATAACACACCCTTATGCTCTGCTAAACCGTCAGGTGCATCACACCATTTTTTGACCTCCTGGGTGATGTCAAATGGCAAAATTGGGCCAGAATCCATCTTTAATGATGAAGTACAATTGCCATACTTAATTCCATCATTCCAATGCGAGATAAGACTGCACCAGTCGTCCTGCATTGTGCAAAGCTCAAGATTATCTTTTGGATTTTTATTGCTGAAATTATAAACGCTATAGGTAGCTTTTATAATTTGTGAAGATTGTAAATTAATGCCCTTTGCAAAATTAAAACGGATCCGATTTTCACCCTTGCCATATGTATCGCTGTTTCCGATGATCGAGTAATTGGAAAGATAAGAATTCAGAAATTGCTGTGAAGAATAGATAGCTGAATCCGGTTGCTTATCGCGGTAAAGCTCAAAAGCTGAAAATGCTTTTACCGGATATTTCGTAGCTTTGTCATTCAGAAATGCCTTGTCCAAGTCCATAGTAATCGTATATTTACCATCGGATATTTGATTCAAATAAAAACGACTATGAAAACTCACCTTGCCATTTGCATCTTTTAGCAGTGGAGCTTGTATTATTCCAATTACTTGATTAGTTGTATAACCTAGTCCTGCTTGAACTACTTGATCCGTTTTCATAGAAATGTAGCCGCCTTCTTCCAGCGAAACATTACAATTATCTGCGTTTAACCAGAAATTCATTTCATTTGAGTTTGGTTTTTTATCTAAAATGATTTCAGAATTTGTACCAAGATTTGATGGGTATAAATCAAATTTTGAATTTTGCGAAAATGCATTTTTATACTCGATCATATTTATTTTATTATTAACGATATTTTCCTTGTTTACATATTGTGCTAAAATCTCATTTGATTGGTTTATACCAAAAGTATAGTTAAAGTCATTCTTCTTAATTAAAATCCCTGTTTGAAGAGACTTTGGATAAAATGATTGAATATCATCAGAGGCAATTGTATATACATAACCTGCATCTCTCATAGATTGATCATCTACATTAGTAATACGTGTATCGATATCTTGCAACTGATTATTACTGTTAATGAAACGAATTGGATTTGAATACACGTCTAATGTTACAGTTCCATCGTTGTTTGAATATCCTGTAGATACTTCAGAAGAATATTGCGGTAAAATTTTTAATTTATTTGTATTTGGTGATTCGTCCCCTGTAAAGGGATCAAAATAAGTATCGCATAAATGAATCTTTGTTTCCTGAAAATTGTTCAATGAATCTGCATTTGTAACATGTTTAAATGTTAGTATGCTTGCAAATATATTGATAGCCACTACTGTTCCAATCAGAACAATTATTTTCTTTTTTTTCATATCTGCACCTCTAGCCCTTATTAAACCCAATAATTTATCTGCATAAATAAAAAACGATTACTTATTTTACATATTAAAGCTAATAGTTTCATACTTCCCATCACGATAAATCAAAACTTCTTTATTCCAAAACTCATGTAACCCGTAACAATACGTAGGGATTGTAACTTTTCTTAACAAAACATGCTTCTTTAGCAAATCCTCATTGTTTGTGCTTACAACCAATATAGACAGATTATTATCTGTAGGATTCGGAATAACTTGCATAATAACATACTCATCCGTTACTGTTTCACCATTATACTCATATCCTTTTTCGTTATATTTAACTATTAGGTCGTTTTTAATTTCCTTTACAAAAGAATTTGAATTATTAATATCAATTAATATCAAATTATTATCAAAGATATTTTTTGGAACATCACTTGCATAAAAAATCGGATAATTCACATGAATTTCAGGATCAAATCCGCTTGAAACAGGCTTTGCAAATTTTTTAGCAAGGTTTTGTTCGCATTCTGACGGATAATCAGATATGACAATCCTCATTTTATCTAAGTAAACATCTAAAAGTCCCGTGCCTTTTCGATAATCAATTTTCGGTTCACTATTGGTTTGTTCCCAATCGTTCTTATGAATAAACATCAATTCATTTTGGTAACAGTCTGTAAATTCAAACGTTTTTCGATTTATTTTAATATGGAACTTTTTTCTGTTAATTTGCGGTGGAATTTTAATTGTAAAACCTTTTGCACCAGAAATTTTAATTTCGATCAATTGGGGACTAATAATGTCGCATTTAATTGTTGCTGACTTGCAATTATCTTTAATTCCGTGAAGCTTCAAATAATAGCCTTCTAAATGCCTGTTGCGTTGCGTTTTAAAAATGACTTGATTTGGGTAGGCATTTCTTTTTGTTTTTAGAAGTTCATTTAAAACAATCGGATGAGCAATATATGGTCTGAATTGCGAATGAATAAATTCTTTGAAATTGTATTGATGATAATTTGAAAATTTTGAGAGTTTATTTTTTACAACATTTTCGCGACCATGAAAGATATAATCCTTTGGAGAAACACATTGATATATTGGAATGTTGCTTATATTTTTTAGAATATCAACATTTGGAAAGCTTATCATCGGAAAAATAGCTGCCGAAAGACCAGGGTGATTTTGCGCTAACGAATATGTCGCAAACCCGCCATTTGACTGCCCAATGATATAAAGTCTATCCTCGTCTATCGAATAATTATTTTTTATCCATGTAATAATCTCAAGAATTGATGCTTCACCAATATAGCTTCCACCAGTATAACCTCTTCCTGAAACATCAAAACAGAGGATCGGCTCATTAAGCTTGTCCAATTCAATGAATTCTCCAAAACATTCAACATTTCCTGACATTAAGCAGATAAAAACCGGATAATAATGTTCCGTGTTATAGTTCTGAGGTACTCGAGATTTTACTTTTACATAACTATCATCCAACTCTGAATGAATAAAAAATTCATGATCACCTGGAGATTTGTAAAATCCAGCTTGGTATTTTGCGATGTTTACAGTGTCAAAGAACTTTTCATTATCAACAATTAAATTGTAATATCCGATTATATCCCAGCTTTGGCTCAACTTTTCTTGCTGTTGCAATCGTCCCAAGATTTGTATTGATTCTTCTGCACTGCAAATTTCAAGTAAGTCTTTTGCTTTTTTCTTTATTTTTTCAGCTTTGTCTTGAAAGTCCTTGATAATTATTTTGTGTCTCAAAATCTTTTCGTTATTTTTGAAATCAATGAATCTGCATTGAATCGTAATGTGATACGAATTAATTTCTAGCGATTTTAAATTAATTTCGTTCACCTGATTTACAACACTGGTAAACGTCTGCAAAATTTGCCCATCATCTTTTAATATTTCAACCTGATATTGCTGTTGAAATGCATTTATATCATTTAATAAATACATAAATCTATATATATACTCATTCGGAAGATAATTACTTTTATTTTTTAAAATTAATGGTGCTATTTCTATATTTTTTCCCAAATTGGAAAGAGCCTTAAAATCTGAGCCCATTTCGAATTCATAATTTCTCAGCTGAATTGAAAATACTTCAATATCAATTGGAGAGTATTTCTCAAGCAAAAAAGTGTTCTTGCCTTCTAGAAGCGGAACTTTGACATAGAAATATTCTGACCAAAAGCTGTTATGAATTGAAATGCAATTCCCATTCACCCAAAATTTTGTGTTCTTTGAGCAATCAATATGTATAATGATTTGAGTGTTTTTCTTGCAATACACTTCTGTGTACAAGAAAACTTTTTGGCTCTCTGAATCGTTAAAATATTTAAATGTATTGTAAAACTCTCTGCCGAGTTCATCGAAAATTTCAAGATTTTTATATCCATCATTATTAATATCTTCTATCTTTTGTTTTGCAAAATCATTTATATTTATATCAAACAGATCATAGTCTTCCTGTGCACAAAACCGCTTTCCTAAAACCAAAAAAGAATCGATCAACATAGTTTTACCTTTATATTCAAAAGGAGTGTACTCTTTCATTCTTTTACCTCCTTAATCAGCTTGCAAATATCATAAATATTTCTTATATATCTAAGTCCAAGCTTTTCTTCGGGGATTGTAATTTTAAACCCGTCTTCTAATGCAATTATGATATTCATACAATTTAGGCTGTCCATTCCTATATATTGGAGATCTTTTTTTATTCCAAATTCAGATAAATCCTGATTAAAAATGTTTGATAAGATTTTTCTAACGCTTTCTTCATACTTTTCCATTTGTGTTTAACCTTTCAAGTGCTTCAAAGAATCGCTCTGCTTTATTCTTCGGTTTGTTTTGAAAATTAAAGTTAAATAAACTGATAATTTCTTTGACTTTTTCTGAATGCTTTTCTTCAAATTCAAGTTCTATTTCATAATCGCAAGTCCCCAAATAGTAATTTGTATCGAAATCCAGATGAATTCCATCATTTACAAAAAGGGTTTGACGATTAGTCACAAGATTTCCCTTTAATTTGAGATTTTCATACTGCAAAATAGAAAGAGTTTGTGTTAATTTTTGAATTTCTGTTTCTTTTTCAGCGCTCTCTGAAAATTCTGAATTAGTTATTTTATGTTCTTTAATTTCAAGTTTTAGCTTGTCCTCTTTTTGCCGAATACGCACTGTTATATTTTCTTTCAACAAATCCAAATTCTCATTATCGTAATAATAATTAATTTGAAGAGTGCTGTTTGTTTTCAAATTAAGATCATTTGCTTTTTGCAGATGTTTTTGAAAATCTTCTTTACTTAATAGAAATTTGTATTCCAGTTCTTTCATAAGTAACTCCTAATAACCTTCCCCGAAGCGTTTTTTGGTATTTCATCCACAAATTCAATGCTATCTGGGTATTGATATGGTGGAAGAACCATTTTACAAATCTCAAAGACTTCAGATTTTGAAAGTTGATCTGATACAATCTTCAAATAGATTTTCTGCCCGACTTTTTCGTCTTTGACGCCGTACGCTAATAAATCAATAATTCTTTCATCCTGCTTTAGTGCATTTTCAATCTCTTGCGGATAAATATTCATCCCTGCCCGAATAATCATATTATCTTTTCGGGATTTAATATTTATAAATCCGTTTCCATCTATTTTTGCAATATCGCCTGTATGCAGCCAACCGTCAATTATTACTTTCCGAGTCGCTTGTACATCGTTATAATAGCCTTTCATCACACTTTTGCCTTTGACTAGAAGTTCATTATCGACAATTTTCACTTCTAGCGATTTTAGTGGCACCCCAACTGACAGAGGATTTTTATCGAAATTATCTGGAGCAAGATAGCTTACCCTAGGGCTTGCTTCGGTTAATCCGTAAACATTGTAAGCGCGTATTTGGGGCATTGTGTTTTTTATAATTTCAGCAACAGAATCGGTCATACATTCACCGCTAATTGCAATCGTTTTAAGCGGCAATGTTTCAGTCTGCCTTTTGGCAATATTACAAAGATGATAAAACAATGTTGGCGTTCCGCACATCACTGTAATATTATTTTTATAAATAGCTTGAACTATCTTTACAGGATTAAATTCAGTATTATGAAATACAATATCTAATCCTTTTATTAACGAAATAAAGAATTCTCCTGTGAGTACTGCACAATGATACAATGGACGAGCAATCAAAATTTTATCGCTACTATTAATTTCAAAATAATCTTCAATATCACTTAAATTTGTAATAATGTTTTCATCTGTGATCATTGCGCCCTTAGGCGAACCTGTCGTTCCGGAAGTGCACATAATAAGAGCAACATCAGATAAATCTTCAGATTCTGTGTTTTTTGCCTTGACTTCTTCAATGAAATTATCTGAAATTATATACTGTATGTTGATTTTTTCTATTATTTTTTGAGTGTGTATTTCACCGTAACGGTCTGATAATAGCACTGCTGTAACACCAGCGTTCAAACAAGCCATTAATACTTTAGCTGTGTTTAATTCGGATTTACAAAGAATTCCATATTTATTGTGTGTTAGATATTGCGAAAAACTTTCCGCATAGTTTAATATCTCTTGATATGTAATTGTGTTTACTTCATCTGATATTGTCTTATTCGGAGTGTTCAGCATCCTTAGTTTTAAAAAATCATACAGTTTCATGATGCAATTTCGTATCTGCTTATTAATTCAAAAACATCTTGTAAATAAATGATTTTCGACGGATCCAGATCACTTTGTTCAAACTCAAAATCAAATGAATCTTCAAGCGCAATTAATAACTCAACCATTCTTAAGCTGTCAAAACCCAGATCTTCTTTTAATTTCATATTTCCATCAACATTATCACAGACAATACTGAGTCCCTTAACAACTTCAATTATTTGTTGTTGCATTTATATCTCCTCCAATTTCTTACAAAGCATATGCATGTTTTCAATGTCAGCTTTTTGAACTTCTTTGTACAATTTAAAATACTTCTGTATCTCATTTACTTTTCTTAAATTGTAATATTCAACTATTGCATATTGCCTTTCAATTAGTTGTAAATAGGCGGTTAAAAACTCTGTGTTAACATAGTTAGCATAGTATTCTTTCAGTCTATATCTTGTTGTTTTTAACACGCCAAGCATATTTCGTAGTTTAATTCCTATATCCTCGATTGATTGAAATTCATCAATCGAAACACTAAGAGCTTCCAAATGTTGCGGCATATCTTTTCGATTGTTCCATAGAAGTTGCAGATCTTTCTGAGAAAAATCTCGATTAATAGAAAGTAAAAAGTAATTACCTGCATACATATCTGCAAGCTCATCCGTAGTGGTTTTAATGATTTTTTCTGGAATGTCATTAAAAATTTCAAATACACCTGAATTGTATTTTGCAAATACATAATGGTCGTCACGAAAGCCTCTGGCAAAAAGTTTTGATTTTGTAAAATCGGGCTTCACTTTAACTAGAATGAACTCATTTTTTTTGCAGTTTTCGATTTCTACAATCACTTTTTCATAGTCCATTTGCATTTGCAATTTAAGAGTAATGATTTCCATTTGTTTCAGTGTATCTTGTATTCTTGGAATAATTGAGGAATATTCAGGTTTTTCGCCTTGAATAACAATACATTCAAACAATTCAGCAAATGAAATGGCTGCATTATTGTAGAGATATGTAATATCAAATTTATTTTCTCTTAATATAGCCAAAACGTAATTTTCCACACAGGATAAGCCGTATATATTCTCATACATTTTGCATTACCTTACTAATATTTTGTTTTATTAATTCAAAGCATTCTTCTTCATTCATATCGGAAGAAAGAAGTATTCCACCATTTTCTTTCGCTATATTTATATATTCCTGCTTAAGTTTGTATTGTAATTCAATGTCAATATATCTGTCCTTTTCGCTTGGTCTAAGCCTTACTCTATTGATTGCAACGTCTACAGGAACATCAAGAAAAAATGCAATATCCGGCTTTGGAATAGACTTTGCAATTTCGTATATCCATTGATCATTTGTGTAACCTCTTGCTCTTAAATTAGCCAGACATGAATAAAAATATCTGTCGCTAATTACAACTTGCCCATCTTTAAGAATAGGCAAAATAACTTTATTTGAATGCTGAACTCTGTCGCTGGCTGCTAAAAGTGACAAGGCTCTGTATTCATATTCTTCGTTATTTTCACAGTCCATAAACGTTCTGAAAATTTCGCTGTTGCGAACGGAATCTGTAGGCTGTTTTGTGAGCACAGAGGTAATGCCAAGATTCTCAAAATGTTCTTTTAACTTTGAGATTTGAGTCGTCTTACCGCAACCGTCAAGCCCGCAAAATGTAATAAGCATACCAGACCAGCTTCTATCAATCATGCTTAACTTCATATAATTGTTCCTTTCTTTTGCTGAAAAACAGCCAGCTTTCAAAGTCCATATCATAAGCATATACGTTACCGTCAGACGGACTAATGATTTGATTTAAATATGATAAGTCGTTCGGCTGAATCTTTTTAATCAATTCATCAAAATCCGCATTCTCAATGCCAAACAATTGCTTTGCGTACAGAAATGAATAATAACATTCATTATGTAAATCAAATTCAAAAATTGTTTTTTCAAGTTCAGACGCAAGTTTGTTATTCATAAAAAGTGTAATAAACAGATAAATATCCATAAATTTATAAATTGATAAATCCCTGCCCATTTCAACCCAATTAAAAATAGATGCTTCTTTAAATAAATGAACACATAGTTGTATCAAAAAATCAGAAGCGGAAAGTGTGAAAAGATTCCCGGTTTTTGTTGAGATTAACTCTTCAGATCTCTTTAAAATATTTTTTACTGCATCGTTTTCCTGTTTTGCTTTAAAATCCAGCGAGAAATTAATGTCAATCTCACAGAATTTCATTTGAGGCAAATCTACTGTTTTTATGAATGGTACGGTTTCGCCTCTGTTCATTCTCGAACTTATGATTTCCGTCCTTGTCGCAGGAATAAACTGTTCATTTCGAATATATCCCTGCACAAAACCGTTTTCTTTTAGAACATTAGAGAGTTTAGTAATGTCCTCTTGATTAATCAAAATATCAAAGTCGTTAGAGGTTCGAAGCCCTTTTTCATATAAATAAACAAGGTAGCTTCCCTTTAAAAGTGCATAATTAAAATCTGCACTTTTAAACATTTCCGAAAGATCTTCCAGAGAAATCAAAAAACTGTTTGTTTTTTGAGTATTGCTGTCATAAATAGCTTTTAAAGAATTTCTAAACTCTCGATTCAGCTTGCTTAATAAGTTGCATTCTTTTAAAACGTAATAGGCCACACCGCCAACACGGTTAAATAATAGCTGTCCTAATATGTACGGATAATCAAGGCTTTTTTCTATCAGCTCTTTCAGTTTGTTTTTATCATAAGTTTTAAATTTACAAAGTTCCAAAATAAATATATTTTCATTTTCAAACATTAACTTGCCTCCACAACACTTTGAAAAAATTCATTCTTTCGCATTAATTCTTCATGTGAGCCAATATCAATAATTTCCCCTTTATCCATTACAATAACTTTCTTTGCCCTTAAGACAGTTGCAGGCTTGTGCGTGATAAAAATAACGCTAGTTTTTTTTGATATCTCTGAAATTGATTGCAGAATAACATCTTCCGACACTTTATCAAGCGCACTGGTGACTTCATCAAAAATAATGACTTTAGGTTTTCTTAGTAATACCTGAGCAATTGCCAGTCTTTGTTTTTGCCCACCTGACAATTTTATTCCGCGCTCACCTATAACAGTATTAAATCCGTTTTCAAGGCTGCAAATAAAATCATAGATATTTGCTTTTTGGCAAGCATCTTTTAACTCATCATCTGTAGAGTCTGCTTTTGCAATACAAAGATTTTCTCGGATACTCATATTAAAAAAGAAACTGTCCTGCATAACGATTCCAATATTACTGTACAGGGCTGATTTAGCCCAATCGTTAATGTTGATGCCGTCAATTTTTATTTGTCCTTTTTGCGGAGAATAAAGCCCCAATAAAAGCTTTGCAAGTGTTGTTTTACCACAGCCGCTTTCCCCGATAATGGCTATATAATCACCTTGGTTTATTTCAAAATTGATATTCTTCAGTACTTCATGTTTTGAATTCGAATATGAAAACGTTACATTTTCAAAGGATATATTACCGACAAGCCGATTCGTCCATTTATTTTCATCATTTTCCTGATTCATTGCCTGAGTTTCAAAAATGCGTTTGTAATAGGGAGTATTCATTTTTAATTCCGCACGTTTATAGTTTACGGTATCAAGTGCGGTAAAAAGCAATGAAAAATATTCTGCAAACATAATCATGACACCTACAGAGATTTTTTCCTGTATAACAAAAAAAGCTCCGATAATATACACAAGCACTTTGGTTAAATAGTTAGCTTTAAAGTCGTTAAAGATTTCCCAAAATGCCCAATATCGGATATTTTTTATACCCAATTTGGCTAATCTTGCTCGAAATACCTTAAATCTTTTTATAAATTCATTTTCAGCGTTATGAGCTTTTATTTCTTTCCAAAACTGCAAAGAATTGTATGTATGAGTATAATATTCTTCATTTACCTGACGTATTTCTTCATTAACTTTTCCTGATCCTCGGGATAAAATAGAATTAATTATAAAAACAAACGGAATTACAATTAAGCAATACAGTGTCATTTCAATATTAATGCTAAAAGTCATCAGAAGAGTAAATACAATCATCAGAACAGAAAAGAAATACTCCATGATCTGGCTTTGCATGAAATTCCCAAGACAATCCACATCATCCATGATACGCATTTTAAGATCGCCCAACTGCATTTTTTCGATGTCAGAGTAATTGCTTTTTGAATACTTGACCCAGATATCTTCTCTAAGTGACAATGTAAAATGATTTAACAAACGATTCCCACAATAAAGATTTAAGCTGTCAAACAATAAATTCAGAAAATAAACAGATAAATAAGCGACAGCAATAAAGGTAAACTTCGAAAAATCCCCGGCATTCATTACATCATCAATTAGCATTTGGAATAATTTCGGATTTGCAAGCGATAACGGAACAAGTACGGCATTGGAAACAGTCATAACGACAATCGACCATTTCCTTTTGACGATATATTTTTTAATCTGTTTTAATACAGTAATTCTTTTAATTTTCATTCAATCATTTCACTTCCGAATAACGATTTGTATGAAACTGAATGCTTTAAAAGTTGCTCATGTGTTCCGATGCTGTCAATTGTAGAGTTGTCCAAGACAAAGATTTTATCGCAATTGCGTATTGATGCGAATCGATGTGAAATCACAATAATCGTAGCATCTTTTTTTAGTTCAAATATGGTTTTTGTTATATCTGACTCGGTCTTAACATCCAACGCTGAAGTTGCCTCATCTAAAATAATTGTTTTTGCGTCTTTTAAAAGAAGCCTAGTGATCATTAGCCGTTGTTTTTGCCCACCAGAAAGACCGACAGAATCTCCGCTAATTTTGGTTTCAATCCCCTGAGGCATTTCTTTAATAAGCTCATCAAGTTGAGCAAGATTCAAACTTTTATTAATATTGTCGTTACTATATTCCTTACCGAGTAAAAGGTTGTTTTTTATACTGTCTTCAAAAATCAAAATATCTTGTGAAACAACGCCAAAGACTTTTCTTATTGAAGCAGGATTAATAGTATTAATATTGATTCCGTTAATTAATATCTGTCCTGAATTTGGTTCATAAAATCTCAGTAAAAGGCCAATAACCGTTGTTTTGCCAACCCCGCTAACGCCTACAAGCGCGATTTTTTCTCCTTTATTAATATAAAAAGAAACGTTATTTAAAACGTTCATATTATTGTAGCCAAAAGTAACATTTTCGAATTCAATGCTATTTATTTCTTTAATTTCTATTCCCGAAAAATCTTCACTTTCAGTGTCTAAAATAACATTTACTCGATCAATGCTGATTTTTCGTGCAAACCAGTCCAAGTAAATTCTAAGCATCCAGTTAAGCTTTTTATGCAGCAAAGCAACATACTGCACAATAGCCAAAAAAACTCCGATTGTTAAATCACCGTTAATGATAAAATAAGCGGAAGTACCATAAATAACAAGAGATGTTGAAAGATTAATAAAAAATATCGATTTATTTACTATAAAATCAACACGGCGTGTTTTGTTTCCTAACTTAATTAATTGTCTTAGAGAACTAAATATTTGATTTTTTGCAAAGGCTTGTGCACAAAATAATTTTATTTCTCGAAATCCTTTTATTATTTCAAATAATCTTCCTGAAACAGCCCCTGTTTTTTCTCTTGTTTCTTTTGAGTATTTTTGCGTAAATCTACCGCAAATCCGAGTAAAAATAATTGGCAAAATCGCTGCAACTGAGATTACAATTGCAATTTGCCAATTGATTCTTGCCACCATATATACTATACCGATACATAAAATAGCTGAATTTATAAAATGAAATAAATTTCTTTGAATAATATTAATAAACTGATCAGCGTCTTGGTCAATCCTGCTCATGATATCGCCGCTGTTCATGTCAGATAGAAAAGCTGCTTTTGCAAAAACAGTTTTCTCATAAACGCTGTTTTTAACATCTACAACATATCGATTACTTAACGTTTGCCATACAAACGCGTAAATCAAATTAAAAACTGCGGCAATAGCAAAAAGAATTATATACGTGTATATAACTTCTGAAAGTAAAGAATATTGTTTGCCGTAAAGCACCTGATCTGTTAGCTTTGTTAAATTCAAAGGCAGTAAAAGTGAAACAGCATATGATACTAAAATGCATATTTCGGCAATTATGAATAGAGGCAAATATTTTTTTGCGAATTGCCAAATCGTTTTAAACCTTTTCTTATTCATACAATTTATTTCACCAAGTAATAAATATCAATTTTGTAGCCTATATAAGTTTAACAAAACATTAATTTTCATAATTATAACTATTTTAATATGAGTTTGAATGATTTTCACGTATAACATTTAATGCAATACAATGAAAAAAATACACAAAAGATGATTAATTTAATATTTAATTTAGATTAATGAAGAAATTTCAATTAATTTGTAAAAATATCTGATTAGCTTTTGTTTGTCTGGAATATGTAGTATTCATCATTGTTTTTGCATTTTTAATATTGTTCTTGTTTTGAAAATAATTAAATTATTTGTTGATAATAGTACTTTTTTGTTTTGAATTCAACGTGAGTCAGTTTCTCAATCAATAACAAATTTAGTAAAATCGTTTATTCTTTTGAAATAAATTGTTTGAAAAGCAAAGAAAAACCTTCACAACTAAAGGTGCAATTTTTACGTTTCTCATCTCAACAACATCAATATAGTTTTTATTGTACCTCATACACTTATAATGTTCATCATATCCAAAAACAGTATTTTGTGGCTTCAGATAAAACGACTTACAAATCAAATTTTGATTCTTAAAATCGTTTTACTTTTATCAAGGTAATCAACTCATTAAAAACAGGCCGTGCCAAATAAAACTTAAAAAAATCTCAAAAAGGGAATTTTTCGCACGAACGAGACTATTAACGGTCTCCAAACAATCTATAAAAACTTTTTTGGGTGGGGGGATGGGGATCTCATTAGAAAATCATTTTTTTATTAATTGTTCGTCTTATAAATTGGGTTTAAAATTTTATGCATTTACTCTGTCAGTCAGCGATAAAGCAGTCTTTGTATACATTGCGTGCGGCAACGCATGGCGATAGAAAGCAAATGGCAAAATATCTGTATTCATTCATTTGATACACCCGATTTTTGCGAATTCTGTGTATTCTGTGAAAGTAAAGGGTTTACTAAATATGTTGGGCTTGGTTTCCTGCCTGCACCTTCGCTTGTCGGTGTAGATTCTCTTAAATAGCCGTGATCTATTAGAGCTGTAATGATCGGTTCCAACTCGTCCACCTTTTTGAAGCGACCTCGGCAAAGCTGGTGAAGATTTCGCTTCGTAATGCTTTTCATGCCGTCCAGACGTTTCAAAACATACTTTGCGGCTGCTGCGCTCTGATCGCCGCCCATCGTACCATATGCCGCTTGTGCATGTTGCAAAAAGCAAAAACCTAATTCTACTGCGTGCATCATTGTTTCACCGCTGATCTGCGTATCTGCGGGATTATCGCATGAATAGCAATGAAGTATTCCGGCTATGCGGCATACTGTGCCCGTCAGCTTCCCCGCCCAGTCACTCATAAAATACAGGTCATCTTTTAGCCGCGGCTCGATTGCTGCAAAAAATGATTGCCGGTATTGCTCGGCCCTATTAGATAAGTAAATCGGCTGTGGCTCCTGTGGCCTATGATTAAGCGCCGAAAAAAGGGCATTTTCATAGGACGTTT
Organism: Bacillota bacterium; assembly: GCA_030705695.1. GTDB lineage: Bacteria > Bacillota > Clostridia > Oscillospirales > Acutalibacteraceae > JAUZPX01. The sequence continues at coordinate 6,565 of JAUZPX010000005.1, read as the reverse complement.
TAACACTTTTTGGGATTTCTGGAGCTGTGGCTGTTCTGGTTCCGACAAGGCTTGTGTCATCATCCACGACAACATAAAGGAAACGCGCTGTCAGACCGCGCCCTTTGAATTCTGGATTTGACATAAGGCCCTCAATAAGTACAGGCTGAATTGTCAAAAGCATTGTCAAGCAAGGAGAGTTTATATACTCGGCAGGGCGTGACTTTCGGTCAATTCTAATTGTATCGCCTGCATGAGCCTTTAAATATACATCAATATCGGAACCGCCATTCTCGCGGTATCTGCCGTGCATGTTGGCAAAAACGCCGCCTTCTGCGGATATTAAACCTATACAGCCGTTGTTATCTGCCATAAGACTCGTCAAGGCTTCCGGCGTTGCATCATCACAAATAAACCGCTCAAGTTTTTCTTGTTTAAATTCGGCTATTTCTTTTGCAATTGACTCCAATGCAGAAATATCCCCGATCTTGGAAGCTTTCTTTTTTATTTCTTCCTGCTGTCGCATAAGAATATCAAATTCGGCGGCTGATCGAATAACATTCGACCTTTTTAACTCGTTTTGCTGGGCTTCATATACCTGTAGGGGCTGAGTTGCATTGCGTAATACCGCGCTTTTCCTCTCGGCAGGCGGCGCTACAGCGGCGACATAAATATTTAAAGGCTCGGAATAATCGCTTGTAATCTGAACCTTATATTTGCCCTGAACGGTAATAGCTGCGGTAGCTAAAACAGCAACATAATTTATAGCAAGCGGTGTCTGTGTCGCGGTAGCGGATGCTTCGGCCATATCCCCTAAACTTTTTGGCAGAGCATTCTTTGTAAAAGATCCTACTGCATATTCATCAAAAGGTGTCGGCTTTTCCCACAGTTCAGGGTCTGTATTTGAAAAATTCTGCGCCACACTTTTCTTATATCCGGACTGATATACTTCATGGCAATCGTCAATTGCTTTCTGAATGGTTAGCCTGCCGTATGTGCTTCCGCTTTGTGGCCTGTCCCATTTTTCACGATAAAGACCGGATGTTCTGTAAAGTCTGTCTATCTGTCCTGCGTCGCGGCCTGTCCAAAATGCAAGGATATTGCAAAGGGCTATGTCCGCTTCGCTTTGGGATTTGTACCTGCTTATATCACCGTGCCATAAGGCTTCTACGGTCGGGGCATTCTTTGATGTGCTGATTTTTTTTAACAGTTCATCATCCGATAGTGAAAGTTGAATGCAAGGAGAAGCTTCGGCGGTTGGTGTGGACGTCTGTGCTAAATATTTTTTATGAACCTGTGCGGCTTGCTCTGAAAGCTCGGTTGCTATGCCTTTGCCATTCCCGGTTAAAGTAAAATACCGACCTTCCGCATACATTTCAACGTTGCCCTTACGTCGGCTGCCTTTCGGAATAGTGCCTGAAAAAATAATATGTAAGCCTGTGCCGCTGGGGGATATTTCAACATAACCGCCATTCATAATAGAAACTATGTCCTGCGCCAGCTCGTTTACTTCACCTTGTTCGTTAATGCAGTGATCTATGTCGATACCGCATAATCCGTCAGACAATTCAACGCCGATACCGTCAATACCATTTTTGCCCACACAAGCAAGCGACTGTTCTAATGTTCCCCATGTAGCCGGGTTATTTGATTTAGCTCCGTAACCAGTGATAGGGTCAATAGGCGTTTTGCCGCTTCGAGCAACAAAACGCTGATATGTAGCGTGTTTTCCAAGCCCCTGTTTTATATTATTGATCTGATTTTGTGTCAAACTATTCACCGCCTTAATTTTGCTGTGCTTCGGTACTGGAATTTTTCTTAATCCATTCTTGTAAGCCCTGTACCGGCACAACTTTTCGCTTTCCAATTTTTAAAACAGGGAAGCCTTCTGAATTTGCCAACATGTACGCTGTGGGCTTGGAAATGCCTAATTCTTTTGCCATTTCCTCAACCGATATAGTTAGTCGCTCCATTTTTTCACCTCTATATATTGTTCTTTCTGTATCTGCAATACTGCCTGATACGGTGTAGTGACATTGTTACTATAGGCGTTTTGAGAGATAACTTTTATTTTTTCTATGTCTTTCATTGCGTTTAAGTTTTCTTGTCAATTCACTTGATTTTAATAAACATATCCATCTTTCTTTACAGCTCACCCTTCTGGGCATCTACAAATTGAATATCTCTCTATATATAAATTATAATCACCTATTACTCAATTGTCAAGAGAGATGTTCAATTTATTTTAATTAAATATAAAATTACGCAATTATAATGATTTGTATTGACAGTTGAAAGATATTATATTATGATGTTGACGGAGGTGCGAAAAATGATATTCGACGAACGCTTAACTGAATTACGAAAAGCAAAAGGACTAAGCCAAAAAGAATGCGCCCTTGATCTCGGTATGCCGGATGCTTCTAAATATAACAAATGGGAAAATGGCGCAAATCGGCCCGACTATGAAACGGTTTGCCAACTTGCCAAATATTTTGACGTGACAACGGATTATCTCCTTGGTGCATCCGATTGCAAGAACGCAGAAAATCATGATATTCATGAGGAAACCGGCCTTTCAGAAAAGGCGGTGGAAACGCTAAAACATTGCATCAACGTTGATAAACGAAATTCAATTACCTTAACTGTAAATACTTTATTAGAAAATCGGCATGTTTTAGGTGCAATCTCGCATTATTTATATTACGAGATTGATGAGGAACAACTTGACGGGCTGAACCACGAAAAACAGATAATTCCATATTGTGTTAAATACAAATATTTAAAGCGCAATCCAGTGGCTGGTTGGGGCAATGATGTAAAACCGCAAATTGACGCTGATACCACAGTTGAAGCATTAACCTGCAAGAGCTATAAAAAATTACTGATATTTAATATAGAGGAAAACCTTGAGAAACTTCTTGAACAGGAAAACAATATAACACACTTCGAGATATAACAAAAAAGCCGCCTGCAATTCGCAATGAAGCAGACGGCTATATTTATGGAGCAATTTAATTGTGTGTATTCTGTGCATTGTGTGAACGGGTTCGTATTTTTCAAAATAAAAGGCCCTTTGCGGTTTGCTCCAGAGTATGGGGCAGAATCACCGCGAAAGGGCCATTTTTAACTGGGTATGGGGCAAAGCATGGGGCTTATTCCAATTCAAATGAACTTTTGCGTAAAACAAAACCGCCTGAACGTACTGTTCAAGCGGTTTCTTCATGGTTGCGGAGGCTGGACTCGAACCAACGACCTTCGGGTTATGAGCCCGACGAGCTACCAACTGCTCCACTCCGCGATATTTTTTGATGCCAGATTATTGTACCACTTACTTGGTGGGTTGTCAAGAATTTTTTTCATTTAAAGCAGAATTAAAAACTTTAACCGTACAAAGCCCTTGTTAATCGCTTTGTACGGTTAATAATTAATTTTAAGCATCCGCTACTTCAGCATCAAGATCTTCAGATTTATTTTCAATAATCGGAGCAACTTCAGCAATAACAGAGTCGTCTGTATCAGATGTTTGAGCAAGCGGCATATCTGCATATTCCTCTTCATTGGAACAAGCGACCGTTAAGTCTTCAAACTCATAATCTTCTTCTAAATCAATATTTACCGCAGTCTGCAATTCGAGCAAGCGTTGATAACGCTCTTTTGCTTTCTCGACACGGATTTTCGCAGCATCAATACTTGTGCAAATCTCTTCATTTTCAGAATTTTGGGTATCTCTTAGATTATCATAATAATATTTCCCAAGCGCAATGAAATTACGGTTGATAGCGTCATTTTCGGTACGCATTACAAGACGAATTCTATTAATTTGCGCATGAATTCTGTTTTTTTCCATTAAAACATCGACAGCGTCGGTAACATTATTTTTGATTCTTTCAAAAAATGTCATAGTAACATCTCCTAAAATAGTATGTTGAATATTTTGTTTATTCTATCATTATGGCAGAAGAATGCTGATAGGTCAACAATAATTTGTAAATTTAAAGTTTATCTGATGCAAATTTTTATTTGTTATGATATAATAACTTCTATATATTATGAAAGTTTCGTATTTTTAAGGGGTTTCGATTTATGTCAAATACTGTAATGAAAACTATTTCATGCCCTCGATGCAATGCAAGATGCGAAAAAAAGCTTTTTTTGAGCGTAAATGTAAATGCTGAGCCGACACTTCGAGCAGATGTCCTGAATGAAAAACTGTTCAAATGGCGATGTGCATCATGTGGTTATGAAGCAAGAATAACGTATCCGATTTTATATAATGATATTAAAGGCAAGTTTATGGTTTATCTTATACCTGATGTTGATAGGTTTCAGTTAGCTGACCCTGACCTTGAAAAAGAATACGGTCATCTTTTGGGTGTTGTAAAACGTTCAGCGCCTACACTAAATGTTTTTAAAGAAAAAATATTTATTTTTGAGGCCGGGCTTGATGATATGGCAGTGGAACTTACTAAGCTTGCAATCAGCGAAACCGTCTCTAAAAAGCTTAGGGTTCCGGCAGCAGAAGGATATCTTTCAATGTTCAGCCGTGAATCAAATACAATGGGATTTACATTTTTTCTAGGTCCCAATAACGAGCCGTATATACAAAGTACACGGCTTGAGATTTACGTAAAATCATTGGGTATAGTAAGTTCAGTTGCTGGTAAGGATAAAAAACTGTCAGGCTTTTTAAATGTTGACCGTGAATGGGCAGAAAATGCGCTGTTTCGTTATAAAAAGCTTCAAAAATAACAGTATAATTTTTAATATATTTTTAAGTAAGGTTTAAGAAAAATTACGAATAAGAGAGATTACTTGCCCCAAAATCGTTACCTCAGGGACGATGATGGGATCAAACTTTGGATTTTCAGGCTGTAATCTGAAGTGCCCATCTTCTTTATAAAATGTCTTAACAGTTGCTTCATCACCTACAAGTGCAACAACAATTTGCCCATTGCTTGCCACAGGCGTTTTGTCTACGATTACAATATCTCCGTCTAAAATTGCAGCGTTAATCATGCTTTCGCCTACAATTTTTAAGGCGAATAAATTTCGACCACGACGGATATTTTCAGAAATAGAAACATATCCTTCAATTTCTTCTACCGCAAGAATCGGCATACCTGCAGTTACACGACCGAGCACAGGTACTTTTGCAAATCTTTCGCCTGTCACCTGTACGGTGCGAGTAAGCTTATCCTGCCTTGATACAAGGCCCATCTCTGCCAGTGTGCGCAACTGTGCATGAACTGTTGATGTGGATTTTAACCCTGTTGCCGCGCAAATTTCACGAATTGTGGGGTAACGGCCTTCTTGAGAACAGGACTCGATAAAATCAAATGTTCGTTGAAGGCTTTTTGTCATCTTTTTCATAGCCATGCTCTCCTTTTTATTTTCAACAATTGCATGTAACTTGTAACAAATTAATACAAAATTAGTGTATTTAGTGCATTTGTTAATAATATTATAACACAATTATGCATTATAACACAAGCAATTGCAAAAAGCAAACAAATGTTTTGTGCCAGTGCAAAAAAGCGCTCCAATGCCGAAAAGGCTTGGAGCGTTTTTTATGTTTGCAATTAAAAAATCAGTCGATTTCGACCATTATTTTTTGATTGTCTTTCACAGCCGCGCTTCTCGCAACTGTACGAATAGCTTTTGCGATTCTGCCTTGTTTACCAATAATTCTTCCCATATCGCTTTCTGCAACGTGAAGATGATAAACAACGATACCTTCTTCATTGGGCTCGTCAACATCGATTTTTACTTGATCCGGGAATTCCACCAAGCCTTTGGCCATAGCCAGTAATAATTCTGTCATGATAAATTCTCCTTTTTGAGCAAAAAATGATGATTTTTACTCAGCTTTTGAGTATTCATATTTTGCTTTTACTCTTCAACCTTAGCTTCAACTGCAGGAGCAGTAGATTCCAATGTTTTAAACTTTTTCAGTAAAGCTTTAACAGTATCGGTTGGCTGAGCTCCGTTTGCAATCCATTTCTTTGCTTTTTCAGCATCAATTTGGAACAATGACGGTTCTGTAAGCGGATTGTATATTCCAATTTCCTCGATAAAACGACCGTCTCTTGGATATCTGGAATCTGCAACTACAACACGATAGAACGGTGCTTTTTTCGCACCCATGCGGCGCAATCTGATTTTAACTGCCATTATGATTCACCTCCATAAATTATTCAGGCGCATATACGCCGATTATATTTCACCAATTAGATTGGTTGAATATCTTATTAAAAGCCTCCTAAGCCGCCTAAACCGCCAAGGCCTGGTAAACCCATACTCTTTTTGTTTTTACCGTTTTTGAATTGCTTCATAAATTTTTGCATTTCTTCAAGTTGTTTAAGAAGTTTGTTTACGTCTTCAACTTTCATTCCGCTACCCGCTGCAATTCTGCGTTTACGTGCAGGATTTATTAAATCAGGCTTAGAACGTTCTTCATTTGTCATCGATAAAATAATAGCTTCCAAACGGTAAATCTGCCTATCGTCAACCTCTACATCTTTAAGCTGTTTATCCATGCCGGGGAGCTTTGAAAGAACGTTTTTCAACGGACCCATTTTCTTGA
>JAUZPX010000049.1 GCA_030705695.1 Bacillota bacterium | reverse complement strand
GTAATAATTGGATTTGTTGATACAGGAATTGATTACACAAACAAAGCTTTTATTTATGAAGACGGAACAAGTAAAATTAAGTATTTATGGGATCAGACAATAAACGGGAAACCGCCTGAAGGTTATTTGTTTGGTACTGAATATAACAATAAACAAATTAACGAAGCCTTAAAATCAAAAAATCCACTTTCAATCGTTCCCTCACAGGATACCGTAGGGCATGGTACATTTTTAGCCGCTACGGCGGCAAGCCGAGAAGATAATGAATTAATCGGAGTTGCACCTGATTCGGATTTAATAATTGTAAAGCTTAAAAAAGCAAAAGATTTTTTTATTGATTATTTTTTGGTGCCGAAAAATCAGCAAAATGTTTATGAGTCCACCGATTTAATATTAGGAATTAATTATATTCTAGAAAGAGCATTTGCTTGTAACGGAAGTCCTGCTTCGATATGTGTAAGCGTCGGGACAAATTTGGGGGGTCATGACGGATTCGGTATATTAGATTCATATATTACAAAATTATCAAGCGATTTTGGCGCAATAAGTTTAGCAGCAGGAAACGAAAGCAATATGAAACATCATGCGCATGGAGTAATTGCCAAAACAGGCGATACAAGTGATATTGAAGTTAAGGCGGGGAAAGACGGAAGTTCAATGTTTATATGCCTTTGGAATTATTCTTCCGATAAAGTATCTATCTCAATTACTTCACCGACAGGCGAGATAGTAGGCCCTATTTCATTCAAAGCAGGAACGCATTTTGAATCAAAGCTGGTTTTAGAAAAATCACGTGTTATAATCGAATTTATTTTCCCGGCAGCGTTAGGAACTATCAGTCAATTAACTGTTATCAAAATTATTGATCCTACCCCGGGTATTTGGAAAATAACAATTTTCGGTGATTTAATAGTTAACGGAATTTATGATTTGTGGTTGCCTATTACAGGTCTTGTTGATCCTGAAATTGAGTTTTTGGCACCTGATCCGAGAACCACTATTGTTGTTCCGGCAACAGCACTTGGGGCTATAACAACAGGGGCATATAACAGTGTTAACGGAAGTCTGTATGCGTCATCATCATGGGGACCGTCAAGATTATCGCTAATAACTAATCCTGCTTTTGTTGCGCCTGGTGTTGATGTAACAGGCATATATCCAAGCGGTGTCGGAAAAATGAGCGGAACAAGTGTTGCAGCGGCAATTACAACGGGTGCTTGTGCTCTTATGCTTCAGTGGGGAGTTGTTCAGAAAAATCAACTTGATATGAACTCATTTTCTATTCGCTCCTATTTTGTTAAAGGCTGTGTTCGCGATATGAATATTAAATATCCGAGTGACCAGTGGGGATATGGCAAATTGAATTTATATAATACTTTTGACAGTATGCGAGGCGGGGAATAATTTTCTTAGAAAATTGATAACAATAAAGAGTTATTTGGGAGGAGAACGAATGGCAGATCAAAATCCTATAGAAAGCCTACCTTTAGAAGAATTTATTCAGCTTCCCAATACAATTGATCTTATAATTGATTATAATGAAGCTATTCAAAATTTAATTAAACAAAGACCATATATTCGAGTAGGCAAAGTGTTTCAAGGTTTTGCTATCCTTTATATTCAAAAAGATGACCTGCAAAAGATATTAGCGGAAATCCAAGAAGCCGAAATAAATCTTTTTCCAGTGGTTATGGGGCTATTGGGTGCACAGGATTTAGAAGCGGCAGGTATAACTAAAGTACAAAATCAGCCTTATCTCAATTTAAAAGGAGAAGGCGTATTAATTGGTTTTGTTGATACGGGAATAGACTATACGAACAAAGCTTTTATTTATGAAAACGGTACAAGTAAAGTTCAGTATTTATGGGATCAGACAATAAAAGGGAAGCCACCAGAAGGTTATTTGTTTGGTACGGAATATACTAATACACAGATAAATGAGGCATTAAAATCAAAAAATCCGCTTGATGTTGTCCCATCACAGGATACTGTCGGGCACGGTACATTTTTAGCAGCTACAGCGGCAAGCCGAGAAGATAATGAATTGATCGGAGTTGCACCTGATTCGGAACTTGTAATTGTAAAACTCAAAAAAGCAAGGCAATATTATCTTGATTATTTTTTAGTACCGCAAAATCAGGAAAATGCTTATGAATCCAGTGATTTGATGTTAGGAATTGACTATATTTTAAAAAAAGCTTTTTCATTAGGACGACCTGTTGCCATTTGTATAAGCGTTGGAACAAATTTGGGAAGTCATAGCGGGTTTTCAACTTTATCTACATATATAAAATATATATCCGGTACACACTTTGTAGGATTAAGTTTGGCAGCTGGTAACGAAAGTAACATGAATCACCATGCTCAAGGAATGATTGCAAAGTCAGGTGATTCAAGCTCAGTTGAGTTAAAGGTAGGAAAAAGCGGAGGCTCAGTTTTTATAAATTTATGGAATTATTCTGCAGATAAAATTTCTATATCGCTTACTTCGCCAACAGGCGAACTTGTTGGACCTATTTTATTCAAAGCAGGATCAAATTATCAATCTAGGCTTATTCTTGAAAAAGCGCGTGTGAGCATTGAGTTTATTTTTCCTTCTGCGCTTGGCGCATTAAGCCAGTTGACTATTATTAAGATTCTTGAACCTACCCCTGGCATCTGGAAAATAACAATCAAAGGTGATTTAATTGTTCGAGGTATGTATGACATGTGGCTTCCAATTACAGGTCTTGTCGACCCGAATATTGAATTTTTAGCTCCTGAGCCAAAAGGTACGGTTGTTATTCCTGCAACAGCCTTGGGTTCGATTTCATGCGGAGCATATAACAGTGCAAGCGGAAGCCTGTATGTATCGTCATCATGGGGACCTGAAAGATTGTCGCTCATACCTGTTCCATCTTTTGTTGCGCCTGGTGTAGACGTTACGGGTATTTATCCAAACGGTGTCGGAAAAATGAGCGGAACAAGTGTTGCCGCGGCAATTACAACAGGTGCTTGTGCACTTATGCTTCAGTGGGGAGTTGTTCAAAAAAATCAAGTTAGTATGACATCATTTTCGATTAGATCGTATTTTATTAAAGGCTGCGAACGTGATATGAAGATTAAATATCCAAGTGACCAGTGGGGTTATGGTAAATTGAATTTATATAATACGTTTAATAATATGCGGGGTGGAAAATAACTATATATAAATTAAAATAAAATAATTTTACATATCAAGTTGTAAAAAATTTTATAGGAGGGAGAATGGATGGCAGATCAGAATAATATAGAAAGCTTACCTTTAGAAGAATTTATTCAGCTCCCCAATACCATTGATCTTATAATTGAATATAATGAAGGCATTGGAAATTTAATAAAACAAAGACCATATATTCGTTTAGGAACAGTAATAGATGGTTACGCAGTAATTTATATTCAGAAGGATGATTTGCAAAAGATTTTAAAAGAATCGGGAGAAAGCGCAATTAATCTGTTTCCTTTTGTTATGGGGCTATTGGGCAAACAGGATCTAGATGCGGCTGGTATTATTCAAGTTCAGAACCAGCCTTATCTTGATTTAAAAGGAAAAGGCGTATTAATTGGTTTTATTGATACGGGAATAGACTATACGAACAAAGCTTTTATTTATGAAAACGAAACAAGTAAAGTTCAGTATATATGGGATCAGACAATAAATGGAAAACCGCCTGAAGGATATTTTTTTGGTACTGAATATAACAATGCACAGATAAACGATGCTTTAAAATCAAAAGATCCGTTTAATGTTGTTCCCTCACGGGATACAGTGGGGCACGGTACATTTTTAGCAGCTACAGCGGCAAGCCGTGAAAATAATGAATTAATCGGAGTTGCACCTGATGCTGAACTTGTAATTGTAAAACTCAAAAAAGCAAGGCAATATTATCTTGATTATTTTTTGGTACCACAAAATCAGGAAAATGTTTATGAATCCAGTGACTTGATGTTAGGTATTGACTATATTATAAATAAAGCTTTTTCTTTAGGTAGACCTGCTGCAATATGCATAAGTGTTGGAACGAATTTAGGAAGTCATGACGGACTTAGTGTTTTGGATTCATATATAACAAGAAAATCCAGTACACATTTTATCTCATTAAGTTTAGCGATGGGTAATGAAAGCAATATGAAGCATCATGTGCGAGGAAAGATAAATAAAACAGGAGATTCAAGTGATATTGAGGTTAAGGCAGGAAAAAACGGAGGTTCAATATTTATTAGTTTATGGAATTATTCTTCCGATAAAGTATCTATCTCCATTACTTCACCGACAGGCGAGGTTGTTGGGAGTATTCTATTCAGAGCAGGGACACGTTTTCAATCTAGGCTTATTTTAGAAAAAGCGCGTGTGGATATTGAGTTTATTTTTCCACCTGCGTTGGGAACAATAAGTCAATTGTCTATTATCAAAATAATTGATCCAACTCCGGGTATTTGGGAAATAACAATTTACGGGAATACAATTCATGCCGGTATTTATGATATGTGGCTACCGATTACAGGTCTTGTTGATCCGGAAATAGAATTTCTGGCTCCTGATCCAAATATCACAGTTGTTGAACCGGCGACAGCACTTGCTGCAATGGCGGTTGGAGCATATAGCAGTTCAGACGGGAGCTTGTATGCATCGTCATCATGGGGACCGACAAGGCTGCCATTGTTGGCTCCTGCTTTTGTTGCACCAGGCGTAGATGTTACAGGTATATACCCGGAAGGTGTTGGAAAAATGAGCGGAACAAGTGTTGCTGCGGCAATTACGACAGGTGCTTGTGCTCTAATGCTTGAGTGGGGAATTGTTGAGCAAAATCAACCTTCCATGAGTACTTCTACCATTCGTTCATATTTAGTTAAAGGCTGTGTAAATGACATGAATATTGAATATCCGAATAACCAATGGGGTTACGGAAAAATAAATTTGATTAATACTTTTGTAAACATGAAAGTAGAAACATGAAACACATACCATAATTGAATATATACAAAACTATCCCGTCAATATTTTATTGACGGGATAACTATTTAATATTTATTTACTCATGAACAATTGAATGTCATCATCAACAGTACCTATTCCTGCAATTCCGAACTTTTCAATAAGTACATTTGCAACATTCGGTGATAAAAACCCGGGAAGCGTTGGTCCTAAATGAATGTTTTTTACACCTAAATACAAAAGTGCAAGTAAAACGATAACAGCTTTTTGTTCGTACCATGCAATATTGAAAGCTATTGGAAGCTCGTTGACATCGTTAAGACCGAATACCTCTTTAAGTTTGAGTGCAATAACTGCAAGAGAGTATGAATCGTTGCACTGACCTGCGTCAAGTACTCTTGGAATTCCTCCGATATCGCCAAGGTTTAGCTTGTTGTAACGGTATTTCGCACAGCCTGCAGTTAAGATTACCGTATCTTTCGGAAGCTTTTCGGCGAAATCGGTGTAATACTCCCTTGATTTCATTCTACCGTCACAGCCTGCCATAACAAAGAATTTTTTAATTGCACCCGATTTAACTGCTTCTACAATTTTATCGGCAAGCTTAATTACTTGATTATGAGCAAAACCGCCTACAATACTGCCGTTTTCAATTTCGTCGGGAGCAGGCAGTGTTTTTGCAAGCTCAATAATCTTTGAAAAATCTTTTTTGCCGTTTTGGTCAGGTTCTATATGGATGCAGCCAGGGAATCCCGAGGAACCTGTCGTGAAAATTCTGTTTCTTACTTCTTCGTTTTTTGGGGGAACAATGCAGTTTGTAGTGAAAAGAATCGGTCCGTGGAATGATTCGAATTCCGTAAGCTGTTTCCACCATGCATTGCCGTAGTTGCCAGCAAAGTTATCATATTTCTTAAAAGCTGGATAATAATGTGCAGGGAGCATTTCACTGTGAGTGTAAACATCTACCCCTGTTCCTTTTGTTTGTTCGAGTAGCTGTTCGAGGTCGATCAAATCGTGACCTGATACTAGAATTGCAGGATTTTTCCTTACTCCAATGTTAACCTGTGTTATTTCAGGATTACCAAATCTTGAAGTGTTTGCTTCATCTAAAAGAGCCATTGCTTTTACACCGTATTCGCCAGTTTTTAATGTAAGTGCAACCAAGTCGTCGGCAGTAAGGGTTTCGTTTAAAGTACTACTAAGTGCTTCATAAATAAACGCATAGATTTCGTTATTTTCTTTTCCGATATTCAAAGCGTGTTTTGTATATGCTGCCATTCCTTTAATACCATATATAATCATTTCACGCAGGGAACGAATGTCTTCGTTTTCTGTTGACAACACGCCAATACTCGAAGCTTTTGCAAGCATTTCTTCTTTTGAAGAAACTTCATATATCGCAGCATCGTGTAAGCCACTTGTTTCTGATGAGTTCCTAAGTTCGTCTCTAAGTGCAAGCATTTTTCTAATTTGATTTTCAAGAGCCGAATCATCAAAATTAGCATTTGTAATAGTCATAAACAAACTGTTAACCGCCTGACGATTAATTTCATCAAGCTTACCGACATCGATTTTACTTTTTGTAATAATATCAGAGATTCCTTTAGTTGTGTAAATCAAAAGATCCTGCAATTTTGCAACTTCTTCCGTTTTGCCGCAGACACCTCTTACATCACAACCTATTCCTTTTGAAGTCTCCTGACATTGAAAACAAAACATACCCATAAATATACCCTCCTGTAATTCAATTTAATATATTTCCATCCGTGAATATTGTTATAACCTGCCACGGAATGAATTTACCGCTGTTTTGAAGTGCTGTTTTTACCGAGTTAACAATACCGCCGCAGCAAGGAACATCCATACGCACGACTGTAACACTTTTAATATCGTTGTTTTTGATTATTGCAGTAAGCTTTTCGCTGTAATCTCCATAGTCAAGCTTAGGGCAGCCGATTAAAGTGATTTTATTTTTAATAAACTTATTATGGAAATCACCGTATGCATATGCTGTACAGTCCGCTGCTATTAAGAGATTTGCATTATCAAAGTATGGAGCATTTACCGGAACAAGCTTAATTTGTACAGGCCATTGCGACAATTGGCTTGTATTTTCATTACAACTTGTGCAAGAACAATCGTTTTCAATATTTTGTCTGATGGTTTTTGATTGCGTACTGGGGCATCCGCAGGGAAGTACAAATTCTGATTTTTTCATCTGGTTTTCTTTTACGGCAGCTTCGTTATATTCTTCCGCTTCACGTTCCTCAAAACTTATTGCACCTGTAGGACAGGCTGGCAGGCAGTTGCCGAGACCATCACAATAATCATCACGCAGAAGTTTTGCTTTTCCGTCTACCATTCCGATAGCTCCCTCGTGGCAAGCTTGCGCACATAAACCGCATCCGTTGCATTTTTCTTCGTTAATTTTTATTATTTTTCTGATCATTTGTTTTTCCTCCTGACCATTAATTTTGATTTATTGACTTTATGTGAAGATGTTACTATACTTTAGTCAATAAGTCTGTTGTATTTACAACGGAATGAGGGGGATTTATGGAAAAATATTTAAAAATTTTAAAAAATGTTAGTTTGTTTGAAGGTATTGAAGAGATGGATATACTGTCTATTTTGTCATGCCTTTCCGCTGTAACAGTTAATTTTGATAAAAAACAAGCAGTTTTGATTGAAGGCGACAATACAGATAAGGTAGGTATTGTACTATCTGGGCAGATTCAAATAATAAAAGAGGATTTCTACGGGAACAGAAATATAGTGGCTGTTTTTGATGAGGGCAAGTTGTTTGCCGAGACATTTGTTTGCGCAGAAATAAAAACGCTTCCTGTAAGTGTTTTTACTACCACAGAAAGCGTAATTATGTTTATTAATTTCAGTAAACTAATTAATACATGTGAAAAACCATGTGTTTTTCATAATAAACTAATTTATAATATGCTTAGAATCATTGCAAAAAAGAATATTATATTAAATCAGAAAATTGAATTTACTTCAAAGCGAACAACCCGTGAAAAATTACTTGCGTATTTATCTGCTGAAGCGAAGAAAGCAAAAAGCAGCAGCTTTATAATTCCTCTAAACAGACAGGAGCTTGCAGATTATCTTTCAGTAGAAAGAAGTGCGATGTCTGCGGAGCTTTGCAGACTTAGAGATGACGGTGTTCTGAATTTTAATAAGAACAATTTTGAATTATTATAAAAAAACCGAATATACAAAATTATTCAAAAAACCTCTCGTTTTCCTATTGAAAACGAGAGGTTTTTTATAATAGTTCTCCAAAATCATTTATATACAGATCCGATACTTCCATTATTTTGCTCTTTTCATAACTGGAATATTCATCGTAAACGCCGACAGTGAAAAATCCTCCGTCTTTTGCTCCTTTTAAACCTGCATATATATCTTCAAAAACTACACAATCGTTAGGAGTTAAGCCGATTTTTTCTGTTGCCTTCAAATAAACATCTGGAAAACCCTTACCGCGCTTTACTTCATTTACTGTGGTAAAAGCGTCAAAAAAATGAAATATTCCATTATTATTTAATGCCGGAGTAAACAATTTCTCATGTGAAGCCGTTGCAACAGCCATTTTAATTCCTTGCTTTTTCAGAAAGTCTAGATATTTCTTAACATTCGGTTTTAGTGCAACGGATGTACTGTATATTTCAATTGACATATCATACCACTCGTTAACGATATCATCAGGGTTCTCATCTAAACCAAATCGTTTTATTGTATATTTAGCAGCTTCATGAAATCCCATCGGAGTTATTGTTTCAACATAATCATCAGGGACTTCAAGACCACGCTTGCCTAAGAAATCAATGTCAAGTTTTCTCCATACATCCATTGAATCAAGCAGCGTTCCGTCTAAATCAAAAATCGCACCTTTAAAATCTATCATGTTTGCTCCTTAAACACTGTCAAAAGTTCACGGGCAGCACAGGTAATATCTTTTTGAGCAACAACTGCCGATACTACCGCTATTCCGTCAATACCCATGCCTTTAAAATTACTTATGGTATCTTTGTTTATTCCGCCGATAACTACTATCGGAATGTTAATTGCTTTGCGTATTTTTTTCAGTTCATCAATAGAAACGGTCTTTGCATCTGTTTTTGTTAAGGTTGAATACATTGCTCCCACACCGATATAATCGGCATTGTCTTTTTGTGCTTTTAATGCTTCTTCATAACTTGATGCCGAAACGCCGAGAATTTTATCATTACCGATTATCTTTCTTACAACAAATGCAGGCAAATCGCTTTGTCCGACATGTACTCCGTCTGCATTTACAGCCAGAGCGATGTCAACTCTGTCATTTATTATTAACGGGACGTTATATCTTTCTGTGATTTCTTTAACTCGAAGCGCAAGCTGATAAAATTCAAGTGACGTACAGTCTTTTTCTCTTAACTGAACAACGGTGCATCCGCCTTTTATTGCAAGCTCGACGGATTCTTCAATAGTATCTGTCGACATTAAATTTCTGTCTGTGCAAAGGTAAAGGGAGTAGTCAACATTATTCTTCATCAAGCTTCACCCTTTCGGATATTATATTGCCGTCAAGCTTACTTAGTGCGTCTATAATTGCTACACGGAAACTTCCTGTACCTAAATCACCGACTTTTTCAAACGCAATTTCACCTGCAATGCCCATAGAGGCAACCCCGCCAACTGCCGCAGTGAAATAATCGTTGCATGATCCTGCAAATGCTCCGACAAGCGCTGTTGTCATGCAGCCTGTACCTGTAACCTTGGAAAGCATTTTGTGACCGTTTGAGATTTTTACAACTCTTTCGCCGTCTGATATTATATCAACGGCTCCTGTTATTGCAACGACGCAATCAAATTTCTTTGCAACCACTTTTGCAACTGCTACGCTGTCGTTTTTTTCATCGGCTTCGGAGGAATCTACTCCTTTTGTTGAAACTTCAAGCCCTGCCGCAAAAGATATTTCAGATAAATTACCTCTGAGTATTGCTATTTTTACTTGACTGAGTATTTCTTTTGTTGTTTCATTTCTAAGCTTTGAAGCGCCTGCGCCGACAGGGTCAAAAACGACAGGGATTCCAAGTTCATTTGCTTTTTTGCCGGAAACTACCATAGATGAAATCGTACGTTTGTTTAATGTTCCGATATTAATAACAAGTGCAGATGAAATAGCAGTTATATCGGCTGTTTCATCAATATCGTCAGCCATAATAGGGGAGGCACCGATAGCAAGAAGTACGTTTGCAACGTCGTTTACTGTAACATAGTTTGTGATATTATGTACAAGAGGAACATTATTTCTAAGTTCATTTATTTGTTTTGAAACGCTATTTGTTATTAAATTCATATTAATTTTACCTCTATCTTTATACTACTTTTCAGAGCAAAATTCAACCTTTTTGCCCTCTAAAATCATGTTTGTTGTTCTGACGGCACACATTTTTCCGCACATTGAGCATGTATGTCTGTCGGCAGGGGGAGTGCTTTCGTAATATGCTCTTGCTTTTTCGCCATCAATAGCAAGTTTGAACATTTCATCCCAATCTAAATTATGGCGAGCATCAGCCATTTTATTGTCGATATCTCTTGCGTTTGGAAATCCTTTGGCAATGTCTGCGGCATGAGCGGCGATTTTGCTTGCAACGATGCCTTCTTTTACGTCGCTTAAATCAGGCAGGCGGAGATGCTCCGCAGGAGTAACATAACAAAGGAAGTCGGCGCCCGAAGCAGCGGCAATAGCACCGCCGATTGCGGAAGTTATATGATCATATCCCGGAGCTATGTCGGTAACGAGCGGCCCTAAAACATAGAATGGTGCGTTGTGGCAAAGGCGCTTCTGCATTATCATATTGGCGGCAATTTCGTTCATTGCCATGTGTCCTGGACCTTCAACCATTACCTGAACGTCTTTTTCCCATGCACGTTTTGTAAGATTCCCAAGCTCGATAAGCTCGCTTATCTGTGCGGCATCTGAGCTGTCGTCGATGCAACCCGGTCTTAATGCGTCGCCAAGGCTTATTGTTACATCGTATTCACGCAGGATTTCCAAAACATCGTCATAATACTCAAAGAACGGATTTTCATTGCCTGTCATTGCCATCCATGCAAATAAAAGCGAGCCGCCACGTGAAACGATATTCATTTTTCTACCGTCACGGCGGAATGCTTCAACTGCTCTTTTGTTAATTCCTGCATGGATTGTCATGAAATCTACGCCTTCTTCGGCATGTGCACGGACAACTTTCATAAAGTCCTGTGCGGTAATTTCAAGCAAATCCTTTTCAAGATAGCCGATTGCGTCATACATAGGAACTGTGCCGATCATTGCAGGCGATTTTTCAATAAGTTCATTTCTAAAGGTGTTTGTTTTGCCGTAGTTGCTAAGGTCCATTATAGCTTCAGCACCGAATTTAATTGCCATGTCGACCTTTTGCATTTCGATGTCGTAATTTTTACAGTCACCTGAAATACCGAGATTGACATTTATTTTTGTTTTCAGCCCTGAACCGATACCCTCTGCCGAGAGTGATTTGTGATTAATATTTGCAGGAATTGCGACAGTACCGCATGCGACAAGCTCCATAAGCTTATGAATGTCAATATTTTCTTTTTTTGCGACTGTTTCCATTTCGGGAGTGATAATACCTTTTTTGGCAGCTTCCATTTGGGTTTTGTAGTTTCTCATTTATATTATTCCTTTCGAGTTATAAAACTCATAAAAATGGTTTGTTGGACCGTGACCTTTACCAATATCAAGCGAATATCTTATTGCCTCAGTAACATATTTTTTAGCTTCTTCCACTGCTTTTGGCAAACTTTTTCCGTTTGCCAGATTTGCCGTGATTGCGGAAGATAGCGTGCATCCTGTGCCGTGTGTGTTTTTGGTGTTGATTCTTTCATTTGAAAAAGAATAGTACTTTTCACCGTCGTAAAGAATGTCAACGGCATCTCCGTTTAAATGTCCGCCTTTTATAAGAACATTTTCTGCTCCCATTTTGTGAATCCCTTTGGCGGCTGCTTTCATGTCTTCAATATTTTCGATTTTCATTTTTGTAATTGTTTCAGCTTCGGGAATGTTCGGAGTTAATAAAAAACTTAGAGGTATAATCTCTTTTTTCATGGTTTCCAAAGCTTCAGGCTGCATTAATGCACATCCGCCTTTTGCAACCATTACAGGGTCAATTACAGTTATTTTTGGATGGTATTCCTTTAATTTTTCAATTACTGCTTTCATTGATTCAATGCCCGATAACATACCAACCTTAACGGCATCGACTTTAATATCCTCGAAAACAGCATCAATTTGGTCTTTAATAACTTTTGGAGAAACATCTTGAATTGAAATTACTCTGCTTGTGTTTTCTGCGACGACTGAAACTATAACGCTCATGCCAAAACAGCCAAGCGCTGAAAATGTTTTAATATCGGCTTGTATTCCCGCACCGCCGCTGCAATCTGAACCTGCAATAGATAAACAATTTTTCATAAAATACTCCTAAACATAAAACAAAACAGGAGGCACCGTAAGGCACTTCCTGTAAATAATTTAATCGGCAGTTTTCCTACGTTGGCATTACCCAAATCAGGTGTAAGGGTCGAAGCTAATTACTTCCTCTCAGCCTGAACACAAGCTCCCCTAATATTTTTTTTTATTGTATTCACTATATCATTTTGATATATAAATTGTCAAGCAATATCATTTTTGAAAAAATTAAATTTTTTCAAAAAAATATTGACAAATATAATTTTAATCATATAATGATATTAATATATTAAACCGAAGAGCAAGAGAAGTAAGTTTAGGATGGTATTTCAGAGAGCCGCTAAATGGTGAGAATGCGGTAATACAAGATTTTACTGAATGGACTTGCGAGGGTGGCTTGAAACCGAAAGGGAGTAGACGCCAACGGGAACCCTGTCCGTTATCAGTGGGGTGCGTATGATGGTACGTAAAATGAGTGGGTAAATTTATTTACCAATTTGGGTGGTATCGCAGAAGTTTAAGCTTTTGTCCCTGTATGGGGGCAAAAGCTTTTTTTGTTATCCAAATTTACTCGAAAAATAAAAATGAAAGGAGTTTCATCCCATCAATTGATGAAATACGGTGTTAAAAAATGATTTATCCAAATTATGAAGATTCGCTTGTGTTGGCGGAGAAATACTGCATTATCCCTATTTGTAAGGAAATATATGCAGATATGATAACCCCTATAATGCTGTTGAGAAAATTAGCGGACACAAGCAAACGTTGCTTTCTTCTTGAAAGCGTGGAAGGCGGCGAAAAATGGGCTCGGTACTCCTTTTTGGGATTTAATCCTTTAATGAGAGTAACCTGCAAAGATGAAGTCGTAAAAATAGAAGAGAATGGAATAATCTCGGAAAAGAAAACTAAAAAGCCGCT
>JAUZPX010000048.1 GCA_030705695.1 Bacillota bacterium | reverse complement strand
TATTTTAGTTGCAATTTGTATACTTATCGTGTTTTATATTTTAAAAACAAGAAAAATCTTCAATAATTTAATTTATCTTGCTGTTTTAATAATAGTGGGAACTCAGCTTAGTTCTGTTATAATCTGGCAATATGAGGCTCGTTCTCATTATGAATTGAAAGCAGGAATTCCTATGGTTTCCTGGATGGCAATGGGGCTAAACGAATCCGAAACAGCTTCGGGGTGGTATAATGGAACTTACACTGTAACAAATTATTCGAATGCTAATTATGATAACGAAATAGCATCTAATCAATCAAAGCAAGAAATCAAAAAAAGAGAATCGGTTTTTTTAAACGATATTAATTACAGTGTAAACTTTTTCTTCAAAAAATTTGCAAGTCAATGGAACGAGCCAACTTACGGTAGTATTTGGACTAATGAAGTTCGCGACCATTACTCTGAGCCTGTATCGATTGGAAAATATATAGCAGGAAGCGGAAATCCTGATACGAGAATAAATACATATGTGCCCGGGCTGGGAGAATCCGGTATGAAAACATATATGAATTTCTTTCAGCAATTTATTGTGTTTGGGGCAATGATAGCTATACTTATAATTCTTATGTGCAAAAAAGATCTTGCTTTTCTTGTGTTTCCGCTAATAATTCTTGGAGGATTTGCATATCATTTGCTGTTTGAGGCAAAGTCGCAGTATGCAATAACCTATTTTATTTTGATGATTCCTTTGGCTGCCTACGGAATATACGAAGCGGAATTAAAAATTAAATATTGGATATTAAAACTCATGGGAAAAGAAACAAAAACGAATCTCGAAGCAGAAAATCAAAATAAAAGCGATAAAAAGAAAACGAAAGGTAATAAAAAACAAGCAAAAATTATAGCATAGTAGCCTTGACAATCTGCTGATGAATAGTATATAATATCAAAGCTGTATAGTTAACAGTTTGGCGAGGCGTAGCTCAGTTTGGTAGAGTGCTTGGTTTGGGACCAAGATGCCGCAGGTTCAAGTCCTGTCGCCTCGACCATAATAAAAACCACATTATAAAGCCATTTTAGGCGTTATTATGTGGTTTTTATTTTTTATTCAAGCATAAAAAACTAATCAAAAATTTTGATATAAGGGAAAAATTAACTTTATTTATGCCGTTTTTGCCAAAACCATCATGTAAAATTTGTTCTAATTGCGGTATTTCAAATACAAACATTGAATTTTTAAAAAAAGTATTATATACTTTTCGTGGGAAAATAACGTGAAAAAATAAAGTTTTTGGATTTTTAAATTAGGAGAGTGAAATTATGAAACACAGCAAGAAAATTCTAAGTATTGTTCTTTGCATGGCACTGATTACAACCTGCTTTTTAACAGGGACTGTCTCTGCTAATGGTGCCGTTAACGGTACACAGTTAACTTCGTCTAGCGTTATGCTTGGCGATGTTAATCAGGACGGAGTAGTAAGTTTAAAAGATGCCTCGTCTCTTCAACGTTATCTGGCAAGTGCCATAACTTTAACAAGTGCGGGACTGCAAGCTGCCGATGTGAACAGCAGCGGTACGGTTGATCTTAAAGATGCTACTCTTATTCAGGAATATCTGGCGAAAATAATCAGCAGTTTCCCAACTTCCCCAACAAAACGTGTAAAAGCAGGTATGTCTGCCAAAGAGGGCGTTTTCTATGAGATTTTCGTACGCTCATTTGCTGATTCAAACGGTGACGGTATTGGCGATTTTAATGGTATTACCGCAAAGCTTGATTACCTTAAAACACTGGGAATTGACGGTATTTGGCTAACACCGATAAACCCTTCTCCATCCTACCACGGATATGATGTAACAGATTATACAACTGTTAATTCGCAATTCGGCACAATGGCAGATTTTCAAAATCTTTTAAATGAGGCACATAAACGCGGAATAAAAATTATAATGGATTTCGTAGTTAATCATACCAGCAATCAAAACCCTTGGTTTAAAAAATCCGCATCAGGAGATGCAAAATATAAAAATTATTATGAGTGGGCAACACCTGGCGACGGTACGTATAATTCAAACGATAGATCCCCCTGGGGTTCGAGTGAATGGCAAGGTTACGGAAATAATAAATATTATTTTGCAATGTTCGGCGGAGGTATGCCAGACCTTAATTATGAAGACCCGGATGTAAGAACCGATATTATTAGTGCCGCTACGGGATGGCTTAAAATGGGAGTCGATGGCTTTAGACTTGATGCAGCGCTCCATGTTTACGGACAAAACGAACATAAAAATATTTCAAATCCGTTGCAAGCAAATTTGGATTGGTGGAACGAATTCGGTCTTGCTTGCGAGGCAGTGAACCCCAATGTCTATATTGTCGGTGAAACTTGGGATTCCAGCGATACAACACCTTATTCACAACCTTTTGATTCTAAATTCAACTTTGAATTTGAGTCTGCTTTGATGAGTGGGGTAATCAATAAAAATGCAACTGCGGTGTTGCCGTCTTATGAACAAAACGGCGGAAGTACAGTATCGCTGGCATCTTATTTGCAAATTCTTCAGAAAAACGATGAAACCGCAGCTGGGGGCAATTATCTTGACGGCGTGTTCGGTACGAATCACGATATGTCACGTATTATGTCACAGTTAAACGGAAATGTGGATCAAGCAAAGCTGGTGGCAAACGTTTACATGACGCTTACAGGAAATCCATATATTTACTACGGTGAAGAACTTGGAATGTATGGCCCGAAGCCTGATGAACGCATTCGCGAGCCGTTTTTATGGACATCAAACCACAGCGGTCTGGATACTACATGGGAAAGTACATCATCCAATAGCGGTAAAACCGCACCGTTATCACAACAGATTAGTGATCCAAATTCTATGTATAGCTATTATAAAAATCTAATTTCTATTAGAAAGTCTAATCCGCCATTATTAAACGGAAACTACACTGCCCTGAATGTAAATAACAACAATGTAATGGCATATACACGTTCAGCTGGCGGCGTAACAGATACTGTAATTCATAATTTCTCAAGTCAAGCTGTTACAATATCGCTTACTTCCGTACAGGGCGGTACCGTTATATTTAAAACTAACAATAATACAACATTAAGCGGAAGCACAGTTACACTCGATAAATACTCAAGTATTATTATAAAAAATTAATCTGAATTACAATATGCCCCCGATTGATTTTTCAATCGGGGGCATATTTTTTTTCTTGATACTAATAACTTCTGGCAGGTTTTCGATAGTAATTAATTCTGTTTCGCTTTTTGTAAAACAAGTATTTCCACGATAATAAAAACGTAAACAACTGAAATGAATAGATAATAAGGCGTTGAAGTAATCCTAAAACCGACATTGCATAAAGAATCCCAACCAGATGCAAAATATTTAAGGCAACAAACAATATTCCAAAACCAAAGCAAAATCTTCCAAGCCATCGCTGGCTTCCTTGTTTTCCGTAACCAATCGCCAAAAGAAAAATAGCAACTATAGGATCTGAAAATATTGCCACTGTAATAAGGACATGAATTAAATTTTGGGTGCTCCAGAAGTTTTCAATGGTAAGGGGAAAGGCACTTAATCCCGCAGCAGATAAAACCGCCATTATGAGAAGAAGAAGATAACCTATTCTTACGCAAAGATGACATTGTCGAAATGAAATAACGCACATTGTGAGAATAAAAATCAGAAAACATCCTCGATATGCATATATAAACGGTTCAAGTATATTATAATATGGCGCATCGCCTGCAATTAATACACTTTCATAATATGCAATAGCATTATACCCTCTGTATAAAACAATTCCGAAAATCTCTTGTAAAGCAAATGCAATTACACTGATAATTCCGAAAGAGCAAAATATTTTTTGTAATTTCATGTGAATCTCCTTCTGTTAGGAAACAAATCATAAAACAGTTTGCCCAAAAGTACTGCAAATATTAGTATGAGTGGATTATCATCAACAAATTTTGGTGGATTTTTCTAATTCGCGGGAGTATAATATTGGCAATCAAATTAATTATTTGGGAGGGTAAAAGAATGCTTCATTACAATAATCCGCTGAAAGAGCATAAAAATAATACTCCGAATCTTACGATTTTTGAGCTGGATTCTTGTTCGCCGAAAAACAAGCTTAACGAAATGCCAGTACCGTCGGAGGTAGCATATCGTTTAATTAAAGATGAAATGCTCGACGAAGGTAATGCACGCCAGAATTTAGCGACATTTTGCCAGACCTACATGGAGCCGGAAGCAGAAAAGCTTATGGCTGAATTTATGGCAATTAACGCTATCGACAAAACTGAATACCCTCAAATGACCGAACTTGAAAATCGGCTTGTAAACATAATAGGTAATCTATGGAATGCAAAAGAAGGGCAATCGCTGGGGACTTCTACGGTAGGCTCCTCTGAGGCTTGCATGCTTGGCGGTATGGCAATGAAATTCCGCTGGCAGGATGCTGCCGAAAAAATCGGGCTTGATATCCATGCTAAAAAGCCCAATCTTGTAATTTCTTCGGGATTTCAAGTTTGTTGGGAAAAATTCTGCGTTTATTGGGATATTGAATTACGTACTGTTCCAATGGACAAGGAACATATGAGCCTTAATTTAGATACAGTTATGGATTATGTTGACGACTATACAATTGGTATTGTAGGCATTCTGGGTAACACATACACAGGAAAGTTTGATGATATCGAAAAACTCGATGCTTTTGTTGAGAATTACAATGAAACTGCAAAGATTCCTGTGGGAATACATGTTGACGGTGCTTCGGGCGGATTGTTTGTTCCTTTTGTAAATCCTGAAATAGTATGGGATTTTCGATTAAAAAATGTACATTCAATAAACACATCTGGTCATAAATATGGACTTGTATACCCCGGCGTTGGCTGGATCCTTTGGCAGGATAAGAAGTATTTGCCTGAAAAACTGATTTTCTATGTAAATTATCTTGGCGGTGAAGAACCGACAATGGCGATTAATTTTTCCAGGTCGGGAAGCCAGATTATCGGTCAGTATTATGTGTTTTTACGTTACGGCATGCAGGGAATGCAGACGGTTCAAGGACATACACTTCAAATTGCCCGTGAAATCGCCGATATGCTTAAAGAAATGGATATTTTTGAAATATACAATGATGCTCAAACAATCCCAATTGTATGTTATAAGCTGAAACACCCCGAGAAACACAAGTGGACATTATATGAACTTGCCGACCGTATTGCAATGAAGGGATGGCAAATTCCTGCATATACGCTCCCTCAAAACCTGAATGATGTGTTGATTCAGCGGCTTGTAATTCGAGCAGACTTTTCACATGCATTGGCTGAATCATTAATGCAGGATATGAAAAATGCAATTGAGTATCTCGAGGAGAACACAAAAGCAGAGTCAGCAGGCAAAGGAAGAACATCAGCGCAAGGGTTTACGCATTAATTATAATTTAATAAAAATAAAACGTACGGGCATAAAAATATTTGCCCGTACGTTATTTGTAAGTGTAAAAAGACAGATAAATTATTTAGAATTTAGATAAAAAAACGGGCATAAAAAGATGATTGACAGATAAGACTTAATATATTATACTATAATTCGGTCAAATTTCGACCGAAAAACGGCCCGGTAGTTCAGTTGGTTAGAACGCTAGCCTGTCACGCTAGAGGTCGACGGTTCGAGCCCGTTCCGGGTCGCCAAAAAGTCTGTAAGGTGCGTCTAATGGCGCACCGTTATAGATAAATTTCAAAACTAAATATGCTGCTATGGCTCAGTTGGCAGAGCACGTCCTTGGTAAGGACGAGGTCACGCGTTCGAATCGCGTTAGCAGCTCCAAAAACCCATCGGGAAACAATCTGTTTCTCGATGGGTTTTTTGTTTAAATTATGTTTTATTGCGCCGTTTTTTTAGTGGGTATTTGACACATGAAGATAAATTGAATTATAATATAACATATTTATAAGTACAAATATAAACTAAAAAGCAATCATTAATGTGGCAATTCACGAATGGAAATAAAAAAGACTTTAATGAAGGGTGCTGGTATATTATGAAAAAATCGGTTTTATCTCTGGTAATAAGCATAATGTTGCTTATTACCATGATTCCACTTTCCAGCATAAGCGTTTTTGCTGCCGCAACTGACATCACTTCTAAATTTACTGACCCATATTTTCTTTCAGCAGTTTACAAAGCAATAGGCAAAACTTCACCTGCACCAATTTATGATATAGATGTTGCAGGTATTACGAGTCTCGATGTTCATAGACAATGCATTAGTAGTTTAAACGGTATTGAATACTTCACCTCTTTGACAACGCTTAGCTGTGGAGGCAATTTATTGGGGGAACTTAATGTTAGCCGAAACACTGCATTAGCTTCTCTTAATTGCATTGGCAACGAATTGACCAATCTGGATGTTAGCCAAAACACCGCTTTAAAAATTCTTTATTGCAGTAGCTGCAATTTGACGAATCTGGATGTGAGCAAAAATATCAATTTAACTTATTTTGATTGTAGTATTAACAAATTAATAGAACTGGATTTAAGCAAAAATACTGCGTTAACTTACCTCGATTGTGGTTACAACAAATTGTCGAAATTGGATTTGAGTCAAAATACTGCATTAACTAACCTTGGTTGTTATAAAAACCAATTGTCGAAACTGGATTTAAGCCAAAATGCCGCATTAACTGACCTTGATTGTAATAATAACCAATTGTCAAAACTGGATTTGAGCCAAAACACCTCGTTAACTAAACTTTATTGTTATAAAAACCAATTGTCTAAACTAGATTTAAGCCAAAATACAGTATTAACTGACCTTGATTGTAATTACAACCAATTGACAGAACTGGATATAAACAATAGCGTTACATTGACTAACCTTAAATGTTATGGCAACCATTTGACAAAACTGGATGTGAGTAATAACGTTGCTTTGACTGATCTTAATTGTTATGACAACCCACTAACAGTGCTGGACGTGAGTAATAACGTTTTTTTGGCTGAACTTAATTGTAATGGTAACCAATTGACAGAACTGGATGTAAGCAAAAACGTTGTTTTGACTGAGCTTGATTGTTGTGAAAACCAATTGAAAGAATTGGATGTTAGTAAAAACAACACTTTGACTGTCCTTTGGTGTATTTTAAACCAATTGACAGAGCTGGATGTAAGAAAAAATGCCGTTTTGACTGAGCTTCGTTGTGGTGAAAACCAATTGAAAGAATTGGATGTTAGTAAAAATATCGCTTTGACAGTACTTAATTGTAATAATAATCAGTTAGCAGAGCTTAATGTGGGCAATAATGTAGCTTTGGATTACCTTGAATGTACTAGTAACCTATTGTTAGGACTGGACGTAAGTAAAAATTCAAAATTAATTTATCTTGATTGCAGCAAAAACTATATACCAGATATAAGCTATGTACCTGGAATCGAATTGATACCTACCAGAACTAAGACGGATGGCTGGGATACACATGGCTCTTATACTTTCTTCCCGCAAAACAGCTTTCAAAAGCTATCAGGCGACGCTAACCTTGATGGTAATGTTAATATTAAGGATGCAACAATAATTCAGAAGTATCTAGTAGAAATGGTGTCTTTATCATCATTTGGACTAATTAACGCTGACTCAAACAACGATGGTGTCGTTAATTTAAAGGATGCGACAATAATTCAAAAGTGGCTTGCGAAAATTGCTTGAGTAGGAATACTAATCAATACCACCAGTTGAACTGGTGGAATGTATAATCTCTAGAAGAGCATATTAAAGGCGAAGCGTCTAAAGATGCATTGAACAAAATTAGCAAATCGCATTACTTTTAAAGGCAGCCAATTGAGCGGCTGCCTTTTTATGCCTTTATACGCAAGGCGCAACCATGATTATCCTATAATTCATCAACAGGTGTAATTTCAATTCACGCATGAACAAGACAAGTAAAACGGATATACGAAATCCTCCTGTCGTAGTTTTATTCTACAACAGGAGGTGCTTTTTTTCTATGTCCGTTTTTACTGGTCTTGTTCATATCGAGATGGTGGTTATGATTCATAATAAAGCTTATTTATGCTTATATTTACATTTTACAGATATATAGTCAATTAACTTCAAATAAACTCATCTATTTCATAAGATATTATTTGTAAATCCCCGCCATTACCGATAATATAAGAAAGAAAAATAATAGACAGGTTTAATTTAATCTAGTATAAAACCCATGAGTTGCCTGAAATTGTTACAAGATCATTGATGTTGTACTCAGAAGGAAGGCCAGCAACCCATCTTTGAATGCTTGTAGCATCTTTAAGCGATACAATTTTATCATCATTAACATCAGCAAGAATAGTGCCGTTTGAAGTAAGTGAGATAACTCCCGATAAATACTTTTGAATAGACGTGCAGTCCTTTAATGTTACATATCCATCTAAGTTTACATCTCCCAAATGGAAAGTGTTTGAGGGTGTTTTATCAATAGCATATGTGTCAACTAATGCAAGTGAGCTGTTAGTAATATTGTATTGATAAAAATTAAATACAAGCTTGTCACCGGAAATTGTAATTCCTGCAAAAGTCGGAGCATTATAACTCGTATTTTTTGTTGAATTATTTAAATCTGCAGTGGTTTGTACGTTAATTTGATTGAGCTTCGCTCCTTTGACAGTTGGCAAATACTTTGCAAATGCTGGCAGCATTTTTAATGATGCGATATCAACAGCATTAGTACTTGAGCTTGACGCCGTTGGATTATAATTGCTAGCATGGAATGTATCGCCTCCTGCTCCGCTATTGAAATAAACCGCACCTTGAGGATTAACTGTAAATGTAGTATTAACCCCATTAAAGTTCTCAGTAACAGTTGTTGTATTATTTATAATTCCGCTTGTTCCAATCGGTTTTGTTCTAATATACGTGTGGTCGTGCCCCGACAAAACAACATCAATACCACATTGAGCAATAATCGGCGGAAGCTGAGTACGCATAGCAGAAACTTCAGGATCAGAGAAATGCAGTCCCACAGAGTAAATTGACCTGTGGAAAGATAGAATTTTCCATTTGGCAGTTGTACTATTGCATTCTGATTTTAACCAGTCAATTTGTTCCTGAGACAACGTTCCGTCCGAATTAAGGTAATTCGTATTTAAAATCATTACGTGAGTATTTGCATAATCAAAAGAATAGTAAGCTCCGAATTTTGTGTTTGTTTCACCAGATGGAAGATTAATATTAAAGTGATTAATTAAGGAATTTTGATAGCTGCCGGTTATAGTAAAGCCATTTGACAAAACAAATTTTCCTGCTGGATTGTCATCTCCGCCAGCTGTATGAGTTTCATGATTTCCTGCGACAGGAACAAAAGTCGTATTCATAATATTTGATGATACACTATCGGCCATAACCTGCCACTGAACAAGATCGCCGCCATTGTTCGTAATATCTCCACTATCCAATAAAAAAGAAGCTCCCGGAACTGTTTCAAATGCCTTTGATATCATCGGTTTCAAACATGTGGTATAAATACTATTTGAACTCGTTTGTGTATCGGATACATCAATAAAGCTAAAGCTATTAGAATTTGCTTCTTGTGTTGTAAAGCTACCCATAGAGCTCCAAGTACTTCCGTCACCGACTTTATAAAAATATTTCGTTCCTGGCAAAAGACCAGTAACAACAGCTTTATGCATGTATTGTGTTATATAGTAGTTGCCTTTATTATTGTTTCTATCTCCACCTTGAACAGGAACACTTGGATTACCGTTTATAATAAAAGCATCGGTAAAGCTGGAATTAGTTGCTAACTGTACCTTAGAGGCAAGATTATCAATATCTGTGTACCATGTAAAACCACGCTGTGTTTTAGCGTCACCATAGAATGTGACAAAAATTGTATGTGGAGTGGCATCTGCTGCTGAAGCTGTAAGATTTGTGAAAAATAAACTTGAAGCTAAACATAAAACCAGAGCGAGAGCAAGAATTATCTTTGATTTGCTTTTCATGAAATACACCTCACAAAATTTATATCTTTATTGTAACATAGATAATTGTAACATAGAGCTAAAATATGTCAACAAATTAAAAAAAATTTAGAAATTTAAAAAATTAACTTTAAATATGACACGTTCAATTTTGTAAGTAATTTTATAGTTTTCTTCCACATATTTGCGAAGCTTATCTGGGACAATTTTTCGACATGTTTCACGACACTAGAGTTTAACCCAAAATCATAGGACCCTAGTCAAGACCATCCGCTCTTTTTAGCGGATGGTTGTTTGTTGAGCACTTTGGCGCTCAACTGTCTAAAGCCTGATAGAAAAAAGTCATATGTGCAAAAATAAACAAAATGATGGTTTACATAACCCACGTGTAGGTATAAAATAAATTGTAGAAAATCTTGGAATAATTTGTATGTTTAATTTTAAAATAATAGGAATTTCAAATTAAAAAAAAGAATATTTTATCCAATAACTTAAAAACTTTAAATTTTAGGAGGACTATAAAATGTTGAAAAAACCACTCAGTATCATTTTGGCAATAGCTTTGATTGCAACAATGACATGCATTGCTTCTGTTACTGCTTTTGCTTCAACAAATGTTCTTTGCGGTCAACCTAAACTTTGCAATTGTGATGCAAACTGTTGGAATCCAGAATCCACAG
Source organism: Bacillota bacterium (assembly GCA_030705695.1). GTDB lineage: Bacteria > Bacillota > Clostridia > Oscillospirales > Acutalibacteraceae > JAUZPX01. The sequence continues at coordinate 2,744 of JAUZPX010000048.1, read as the reverse complement.
GCAACGTCATGACAAACAATGGTGACGGTACAAAGGTTACTGTTACAGTAACACCTCCTGGTAATATAGATATTCCTACAGCAGTTGCTGCAGTCGCACTGAAAACAACTGCACAGTCTACGCAACCGTTTACAAATACTTCAACCCAAGTTTCCACTCAACTGCCAACAAATGCACCGACCAACCCATCAACTGTCGTATATCCTCAAATGCCCATAGTAGAAATCGATTCAGACGGTTTTGAATGGGCCTATGATGGAAACTGAGATAATTACACAGGTAGCGGCGGAGATGTAACAATACCAAGCACAGAAGATGGGCATGAAGTTGTAGGCATTGGTTTAGATGCTTTAGTGGATGCACATCAATTACAAGTATAATAATACCAAGCAGTGTTATACATATATTGGTTCAGATGTTTTTAGTGGTTGCAACCCAAATTTAGTAATTTATGGGCCAAGTGGTTCTTATGCCGAAACATATGCAACTAAACATGGTATTGGTTTTGTTGATTATTTATCATATGCATTTGTAGTTAATTTCAATTCAAACGGAGGTACGGCAGTTGCAAGCCAAAATGCAAATTACAATACAACCATTTCCACACCGACAGACCCAACAAGAACAGGCTATACTTTTGACGGATGGTACACAGCTGCAGCAGGCGGAACACAAGTAACTTTTCCATATTCTGTTACGACAAATACAACGCTTTATGCTCATTGGACAGCAAATTTTGTTACTTCATACTTGTTAGGTGATGCGAATAGCAATGGAATTGTCAGTTTAAAAGATGCAACAGCAATTCAGAAGTATCTTGCAGGGTTAATAACATTTAATTCAACACAGAAGGTTGCTGCCGACGTAGATAATAGCGGTAGCATTAATTTAAAGGATGTAACTGTTATCCAGAAATATTTAGCCAAAATGATTATGTCACTTTCAAAATAATTCAATAGCATAAAGAAAAACAGGTGGAAGCATTAAGCAACCATCTGTTTTTTTTAAAGGTTGGGTTTTAAATAACAAAAAATAAAACTTTAGCAAATGTTTGAGTACCGACATTTATCGATATAATATTTCCAAAGACTTTAGTATTATAATAGTGCAAAAATTATGCACTTAAGTGACGTTTTGAATAATTATTAAAACGCTTAAAGCAGAAAAGAAAGTTTTAGCTCAAATTGTTATTTATTTGCAATACAGCTATGATTAAATTGTATTACAATGCATTGTAATGCATTGTAATGCATTGAGTAGTTTTAGCGAAAGTGAGAAAATTGTCAGCAATTAACAAATTCGTTATAATATATAATTAAATTTATGTTAATTTTGTATAACTGCACAAAAAGTAAAAATTATCCATAAATGTGTTGCATTTTTGTTTAGTTTGCATTAAAATTTAGTTGCGAAAAAATGAATAAGAAATTTTTATATTGGATTGTATTATTGTGTAAAATATACAATCCACCGAGGTCAGCGGTAAAAATGTAAATGCAATATTCATTTTTGCAGAAAAATTAATAACAAAATTAAGGAGAAAAAATGTATGAATCGTAAAGCAAAAAAGATTATAAGAAAGTCCACTTCACTATTACTTAGTATTCTGCTTGTTATTTCCTTGTTAGCAGTAGGTGCAATTTCTGCCAGTGCAGCAACTATACCTGCAAGCACAGATTTTTATTTTGATGCTAGCAATGCTTCATCATATTTTGGAACAGTTTATATGTCAGTAACATCCAGCGCAAACAGTAGTTATACTGCCAATGCTTCCGATACTTCAGGAGCTAACAGTTATAGCCCGGGTGGTGACACATGGTACACAATGACTAACCTTGGCAATAACTTATGGAAAGCAACTGTTACAGCATCTTCAACTGTTGGAAAGGTTTCATTCTGGAGTGTAAACGAAAACAATTACAACCAAGTATGGCAAACTAATTGTTCTTTAGGCAACACTTATGACGGAACAGATAATTTATTTACAGTAGGATCTGCATATTCGACCAACAGTGGAAGACAGTCTAAATGTTTTTCAGGAACATGGACACAATATGGCACTGTCTCAACTGTTCCTGTGTTCACTAACAGCACAACTGCTGTATCAGCACAGGTTAACACAACAGTAACGCTTAATTCAGCAGCTACAATTTCTGGTGGTACAACACCTACATATCAAACAACCTGCTCAAATCAAAACGTTACTATCGGAAGCGCTACAACTGCTTCACCTACATTTATTGCAACTGCAACTGGAACATACACAGTTGTTACAACTGCAACAAATCCTAACACAAACGAAACTGCAACAAAAACTTATACAGTTACAGTTACAAATACAGCAGTAATTCCTGCAAATACTGACATCTATTTCAATGCTAGCAATGTTTCATCATACTTTGGAACAGTTTATATGTCAGTAACATCCAGTGGTAACAGTAACTATGTTGCCAATGCAGTTGAAACTTCAGGAGCCAGCAGTTATTATCCAGGTGGCGACACATGGTACACAATGACTAACCTTGGAAATAACTTATGGAAAGCTACTGTTACAACAGCTTCTTCTGTTGGAAAGGTTTCTTTCTGGAGTGTTAACGAAAGCAATTACAACCAAGTTTGGCAGGCTAATTGTTCTTTGGGAAACTCTTATGACGGAACAAATAATGAATTTACAGTTGTGTCAGGATATTTGACAAACAGCGGAAGACAGTCAAATTGTTTTTCAGGAACATGGTCACATTATG
>JAUZPX010000047.1 GCA_030705695.1 Bacillota bacterium | reverse complement strand
TTCCGTGTCCGTCAACAAGCATGTACCGCATAGAGAAGTCCTGCGCCAAGCGAACAAGCGCATCATAAACGGAAGCATCACCGTGAGGATGATAGCTTCCCAAAACGGCACCGACGGTATCTGCACATTTCCTGTATGGTTTTTCAGGAGCCAATCCTTTTTCGTGCATTGTGTAAAGAATACGCCTATGTACAGGCTTTAATCCATCTCTAACGTCAGGCAAAGCACGTGACACAATAACCGACATAGAGTAATCAAGAAACGATTTCTGCATTTCCTTTTTTATGTCGACTTCAATTATTTTTGATTGCGCATTCATTATTTCGTTATCCATTAAATTTGAACATTCCTTTCTAAGTGAAAGCTATCGTAAAAATCCTTGTCATCTTCCGTTGCGCAAGTTTTGTACAACAATTATTTTGCTGTACTTTCTTTGCAAAGAAGAGTTTGTTTTCAATCTTCTTCATAAGGTCGGGTATGTGATGTTAAAATCTTCTGTATTTCGTCAAATTTTTCAGGTGTAATTATTCTTTTCGGGATTGCAAAAAGCTGGCTTTTCCCTGTAAATAATATAAATAAATCGTTTAAGCAAAGCACACGGGTTTCTTCGTTAAGTGGAAGATGAGGTTCGTCGGCATCATTCAAAACAGCAATATATTCAGGATAAATCCTAATTGTAATTTGCGGACCATTGGCATTTTCATGCGCCAATTTTTTAATATATACTTTGGGAACTATCCAAATTCCAGCGATTACAACGAGCGCGACAATACCGAATACAAGTGTATTCACATCATGTGCGTAAATATAGCTTGCAAAAAACAAAATCGCAATAATTCCAAGTATTGCAGTTTGAATCTGAGCTCTTCGTCCGTTCGTTTTAAAGATTTTTGCATGCTGCAAACAAGTAAGTGCTTCTTCCTGCGTAAGCTTATAGCTTAAAAAGATACTATTATCGTCTACGTTTTCTTCTTTTGATTTGGAGTCTTTCTCCTCTTCAAAATTTGCTAAGTCGTAATTTTCATTTTCCATCTTTTCACATCCGATAATTATCTTTGAGATAATTTAAATATCTAAATTTTGAACATAACGTGCGTTTTTCTCGATAAACTCACGGCGTGGCTCAACTTTATCGCCCATTAATATCGTAAAGACTTCATCGGCAGCGGCAGCATCCTCAAGCTCAACACGAAGCATAGTACGTGTTTCGGGATTCATTGTTGTTTCCCATAACTGCTCTTTGTCCATTTCACCGAGACCTTTATAACGCTGAATATCGGTTTTACCTTCAAGCTGTTTCAAGAACTCATCACGTTCACGATCTGAGTATGCGTAATGATGCTCTTTACCTTTTGTTATGCGATATAGCGGAGGCTGTGCAATATAAATGTGCCCTTCTGAAACAAGCGGACGCATAAATCTGAAAAAGAATGTAAGCAAAAGTGTGCGGATATGAGAACCGTCGACGTCGGCATCTGCCATTATAATAACTTTTCCGTAACGAAGCTTTGAAATGTCAAACTCGTCACCGAGACCAGAACCAAGCGCTGTAATTACAGGCATGAGCTTGTCATTACCGTAAACTTTATCGAGCCGAGACTTTTCGACGTTGAGCATTTTGCCCCAAAGCGGCAGAATTGCCTGAAAGCGTCTGTCTCTTCCGCCTTTTGCGGAACCGCCTGCGGAATCTCCCTCAACGATGTAGATTTCAGTTTCTTCAGGGTTACGTGATTGGCAGTCTGCTAATTTCCCGGGCAATGAAGCTGTTTCAAGCGCCGATTTACGGCGAACAAGCTCTTTGGCTTTACGAGCCGCTTCACGAGCACGTGAGGCTGCAAGGGCTTTATCGAAAATCGCACGGGCTGTGCTTGGGTTTTCTTCTAAAAATGTTCTCAGTTTTTCGCCTATAAGCTTATCCACGATTGTGCGGATTTCAGTATTTCCGAGTTTGGCTTTTGTCTGCCCTTCAAATTGTGCTTCTTTAAGCTTAACGCTGATAATTGCAGTTAATCCCTCACGGACATCCTCGCCAGAAAGGTTTTTGTCGTTATCTTTTAAAATGTTGAATTTACGGGCGTAATCGTTCATAACACGAGTCAGCGCACGACGGAAACCCTCCTCATGTGTACCGCCGTCTGTAGTATGAATATTATTTGCAAAGCTGAGGATAAGCTCGTTGTAGCTTTCGTTATACTGCATGGCGATTTCCACTGTGGAGGTATCGTCTTCTGCATTTGTGCTGAAATAGATAATATCCTCGTGGACAACGTCCAAAGACTTTTTCTTGTGTATGTAATCGACAAAACTTACGATTCCGCCCTCGTACTTGTAGTTTTCCGAAATGATGTTAGAAATGTCACGTTCGTCACGAAGTTCGATATGAATACCGGCATTTAAAAATGCTTGCTCACGCAGACGTGTTTCAAGCACGTCGAATTCATAGACTGTAGACTCTTTGAAAATCTCAGGGTCGGATTTAAAAAGTACCTCAGTACCCTTTTTATCGGTTTTGCCCACAATTTCCAAATCCGAAACAATGTCTCCCTTTTCAAAGCGCTGTTTGTAAATGTTTTCGCCATCGTATACAGTTACTTCCAGCCATTCAGAAAGTGCATTAACAACGGAAGCACCAACACCGTGAAGTCCTCCCGAAACTTTATACCCGCCGCCGCCGAATTTACCGCCTGCATGAAGAACCGTAAATACAACAGTTACCGCAGAAAGCCCTGTCTGAGTCTGAATACCTACAGGGATACCGCGACCGTTATCGGTAACTTTTATAATATCCCCAGGCAAAATGGATACTTCAATTTTATCGCAATAGCCAGCAAGTGCTTCATCAATTGCATTGTCTACAATTTCGTAAACAAGATGATGAAGCCCTCTGGGGCCTGTCGATCCGATATACATACCTGGGCGTTTGCGAACAGCCTCAAGTCCTTCGAGAACCTGTATTTCTTCTGCGCCGTATTCTTGCGTTGTTTTTGTAATGTCGATATTATCCAAGTAATTTTCCTCCGTTTATAAAAATCCTAGATCAACTTGGTTGACGTTGTGTTGATTGATACTTCTTCTGTTGCTTAGGGAAAAATATTAAGCTTGTTATGTACTGCTTTTTTTAAACTTAGCTGTAAATGGGAACAGTAAAAATGAAACGGAAATAAGTAAAATAGTTATAATAAAAACAGGAATAAGCGGACCGTTCGGGATAATGCTGAACAAAAAATAATCTAAAGGTAAAATAATAATTATATCAGCCGTAATAATAATTGCTTTGCCCGCTTTGTTTGTTGCAAAAAATTTTTTCTTACAATGATTACACGTATTTTCTTTTTGTTTGAGTGCTTTTTTTATGTCTTTATAATAATAGACTGAATTACAATGCGGACAGGTTGGCAATTTAAACATGATTTTATTTCCTTAATCAAAATCTTCAATGCTATCAATATTAAGATATTTTTCACTATTTTCTTTCATTGGCGGTTGGCTTCTACGCCTGTTAGAATGAAGATCGCGGTTATTGACAATCGTTGTATTATCGAAAGATACATTGCTTCTTGGTTTATTATTTGAAAGCTTTGGCATTACTCTTGTAGAGCCTTGAGGAATAGAATCAATTGAAATATCGTCCCCTGTTATTTGCTTAACTTTTCCCGGCATGTTTTTTTGCGGAGTTAATCTTACATAATACGGGCTCAGTGCATAAAAAATCAAATACGGTATAAATACGATTATAAAGCCAATAATTGAATCTTTATAGCCAAAAATGATGTAAAGAACCACATAAATTATCGTTAGTGCAAGTATTGCTTGAAAAATCCTAAACAAATTTTTTGAAACAAAAATATTAGAAAGTTTTGAGCATCTTCTGCATTTATGCGCAAAACCGTCTTTTTCCATCAAAGCTTCAAAATAAGAGAGAGATTTTCCGCAATAAGGGCATGTCGGTAATTTCATTTATGATTTCCTTTCATAGAAGAGATCGTTTTTTTCGCTTCTGAAGCGTTCTGGGGTTCAATTGACTTATATATATTTTTGAATCTTCTTTATCGTTTTGATCAACACATAAAATAAACGATTTCGGAAGGTCAAAAGAAACAGTCTCTACACAACCGTTTTTTTCGGCACTTGTAAGAAATTTTCTTGTTGATTTTTCAATCGTAGTAGTATCAAGATCAAAAATACCGATAATGTTTTTCGTTTGAATTACGCAATCTGCGCCCAAATGAAGATACATATATTTTACCCGTTTATTTCTGAAATTTTTCCATTATTAACAATAAATTTTCTGCCGTTTTTTAAATGCTCTTTACTGCTTTCTTCACAGCAGGTAACAAAAACCTGCCATCCGCATAAATGATTTAGCAGAAAATCTTGACGTTCATTATCAAGCTCGCTTAAAACGTCATCCAAAAGAATTACTGGCTTTTCACCAATAGTTTCGTTCAGAATAGAAGCTTCGCTAAGTTTAAGAGATAGCACAGCCGAACGCTGCTGTCCTTGTGACGCAAATGTTCTGGCTTTAAGTCCGTTAACGGTAATTTCAAGGTCTTCTCTATGAGGTCCAATATTTGTATAACGGTCGTTTAAGTCATCTTTGCGGGATTTAATTAAATTTTCAAGAATTGCTTTTTTTATTGATTCAACATCATCAACGTAACTTTCTGAATAAGAGAGTTCAAGCTCCTCTTTTCCGCCTGAAATTCCACTGTGAAACTGTTTTGCGGTTTTATTAAGATTATTTATATAATCCAGACGCTCTTTAATAATATAAGAGCCGAATGTTGCAAGCCTGTCATCCCATATTTCAAGCGTACCTAAAAGCTCGCTGTGATAAAGAATATCTTTTAAAAGAGCATTTCGCTGGGTTAACGTTTGATTGTATTTTGTTAATGCAAATGAGTATTTGCGTTTGTTTTGAAAAATTGCAATATCAAGAAATTTTCTTCTTTCGGCAGGACCGCCTTTTACAAGAGTAAGATGCTCAGGTGAAAATACAACTGCGCTGAATGCTTCTGAAATATCACTTGCGGAATTTTTACAGACTTTATTAAGAAAATACTCTTTTTTGCTGTTTGAAACAATTATCTCGGCGTTTTGTTCCCTGTTTTCGCTTAAAAAATCAAGGGAAATTTTAGCTTGGTCTTTTCCAAAAGCAATAAGTTCGCTGTCACGTGCTCCTCGAAAAGAACGATTTCCGCTGAAAAGCCAAAGAGACTCCAGCAGATTTGTTTTTCCTTGAGCATTTTGTCCGTAAATAACATTTACGCCGTCTTTAGGCTCAATGAAATTTGTTTCTAAATTTCTGAAATTTTCAAATAACAATTTTCTAACGATCAATTACGCACACCTCTGCGGATGCATTTTGAGTGGAAGCTTTGTCTCCGTGACGCATTTTTTTGCCACGCATTGTACAAATTTCACCGTTTACTTTAACTTCGCCGTTTTGAATCATAACTTTAGCGTGTCCGCCCGTTTCGGCAATTCCAGAAAGCTTTAACAATGCGTCAAGTCTAATAAATTCAGTGTTTATCTCAATTATCTCAGTTTTCATCACTTAACCTCATAGGAACGACCAAAAACAGAAATGCATCACCGCTAACAGGTTTAATATTCATCGGAGAAAGTGCTCCAGAAAGTTCAAGCTCAACTTCGTCGGTATCTGAATTTTTTAATGCATCAAGCAAATATCTGTAGTTAAATCCTATTTCAACAGGTTCACCAGAAATATTTACATTTAAAACGTCTTTGGCTCGACCTACAGACGTATTGCATGAAAGATTAATTTGATCATCACCTATTTTACAGCGGACAGGGCTTTGAATTTTATCACCTGCAAGCAAAGCCATACGGTCAACGCTTTCAATAAGGCTTTTTGTTTTTACTGTAAGATGTGTTTTACAGTTTTTTGGAATCGTAGCCTCATAATCCAGATATGTTCCTTCAATAAGCCGTGAAACAACGTTATATCCGTCAATTTGAAAAGAAATATGACGTTTGCCGATAATAAGTTCAATCTCTTTTTCATCGTCAATATTGAATTTTATAATTTCATGCTGTGTTTTTGCCGGAACAACAAACTTACTTGAAACGTCACTGTCAATTTGTTCACGACGTAAAGCCATACGATAGCCGTCAACAGAAACTATTCTAATCGACTTTTTTTCAATTTCAAACAATGAGCCTGTATATATCGGCTTAGCCAAATTTGTTGAAACAGCAAAAATAGTTTGCCTAATCATATTTTTTAATATGCCGGCTTTGATTTTTATCTTATCTTCCTGTTCAAATGTTGGAATTTCAGGATATTCTTTAGCTGAAATACCGATAATTTGATAATCTGCTTGTCCGCTTGAAATATACATAATTAAGCGATCATCAGTTTCAATTTTAATAATTTCGTTCGGCATTTTTCTTACAATATCATAAAAAAGACCGGCATTAACAACAATTTCTCCCTCTGTTGCAACATTTGCTTCAATAGAGGTTGTCATGCCAAGTTCCAAATCATAACCTGAAACTGTAATTTGATTATTATAAGCTTTAATAAGAATTCCTTCAAGAGCAGGAATAGTCGTTTTTGATGATACTGCTCTCTGAACAACAGATACAGCTTCAGATAATTCGTTTTTGTTGCAGGAAATTTTCATAAAAATCATCCTTTAAAAAAATAATCAGTAAAAATAAACATACATACATACTTTTATTTTAGTAGTATTAGTAGGGGGTAAGGATTTGTTGAAACAGTTAAAATTTCTTGAAATCTACTTAGAAAATTGAATACTTGATTATGTGAGTTTATTGTTAAAAAATATGGAAAAAGTTTTCAACATTTTAACAAGTTAACATTATGTGAAAAGTTGTGGAAAGAAAAAGAAAAGATTTGAGGAAAAATATGTATTATCTGTCTCTTATGTTTTTTATAATATCCTCAACGGTTTCTTTCATCTTTTGATTTTTTCCCATGTTTTGTTCGACCTGCTGTATGTTATATACGATTGTTGAATAGTGACGGCCGCCGAATTCATTTCCTATTGCAATCATAGAAAGCTGAGTAAGCTGACGAACAATATAAATTGCAATATGACGTGCGTTTGAAATATTTGCTCGTCTGTTTTTAGTTGAACGAATTTCAGCACTTGTTATGCCGAAAGTTCGTGCGACCTCATCAATTATTTTTTCAACAGTCATTTCAGGCGGTAAATTGTTGTTTAAAATATCAGAAATTACATCCTGTGCACTTGAAATTGAACATTTTTCTCCGTTTAAAAGACTCTTCGCTTTCATCTTTTTAACTACGCCTTCAAGCTGACGAATATTTGTTTTAAGTTTTGTTGCAATATATTCGCAGATTTCATCAGAAATCGGGAAATTAAGAATTTCACCTTTTCTTTTAACAATAGCAATTCTTGTTTCAATATCAGGCGGCTGAATATCGGCAAGAAGTCCCATTTCAAAACGAGATTTTAAACGTTCCTCAAGAGTTTTGATTTCTTTTGGAGGACGATCTGAAGTAAAAATAATTTGTTTGTTTGATTCAAATAATGTATTGAATGTATGGAAAAATTCTTCTTGAGTTGATTCTTTGCCCGCAATAAATTGGACGTCGTCTACAAGAAGGACGTCTGTTTGTCTATATTTTTGACGAAATTCTCTTGTTTTTGCAAGACGGATCGATTCAATAAGATCGTTTGTAAAGTCATCGCCTTTAACGTACAATATATCCATTTTATTGTTATTTTTTTTGATTTCATTCCCGATTGCATAAAGTAAATGAGTTTTTCCAAGTCCAGAATTTCCGTAAATAAATAAAGGATTGTATGCTCCTGCCGGATTTGTTGCAACGGCAAGTGAAGCTGCATGGGCAAATTTATTTGAGGAACCGACAATAAAGCTTTCAAAAGTAAATTCTGTATTATTTACTTTTTCAGTATCTTCTACTTCCTCGTGTTCTTTTTGAGGCATCTCGCTTGGAACCATTAAACAAACATTAAAAGCCGATCCAAAAACAGCTTCAAAAGCTTCGTTTAAAAGTGAAAGATAACAGCGTGTCAGTGTTTGGCGATGAAATTCGTTGGGTACTGTTAAAATAGCTGTACCTTCAGTAAAATCAAGATCTATAGGTTCGATACGGCTAATCCAAGTTTTATATGCAACGTCTGTAATTCTTTCTTTGCAGTAATCGCAAATAATAACCCACGCTTCATTGAATGATTCCATTTCCATTTATTTTTTTATCCCCCATATTAAAACGCTTGCCAAAAACAAACGTGTTCTTAAATATAACATTAAGATTTATATTTAAATTTTTCAAAAAACTTCATTTAGAAAATTATATCACATTGAAGTAATTTTTTAAACAAAAAATTCTTTTTTTTACAGAAAAAATTCCACAAAAAAACACTTATTTAATAGCAATTTTTCTAAGTTATTTAATTGTTTAAATTACTACATTATAAGGGAGTTTTTTAATAAAAACATACTATATCTAGTACATTAACAAAATTGATGGTTTTGAATGGAAAAAAGGTGTTGACGTAACTTTCAATTTCGTATATAATGCTATCTTGCAAGGTTATACACCCGAAAGGAGGGTTTTCATGCTGAGAACCTATCAGCCCAAGAAGCTCCACAGAAAAAAGGAGCATGGGTTTCGTAAGAGAATGTCAGACAAAAACGGCCGCAAGGTTTTGTCTCGCAGACGTGCAAAGGGCAGAAAAGTTTTATCATACTAATCTCAATTTAAATATGGCCATTATAATATAGAATTTTTAATGGTCTTTCTGTTTTTTGCATATCGCTGATCCGTATGATGTGACCGTGGCTATTGATTTTCTTTAATAACAGCATACGGTCGCACATCTGCATTAAGATACAAAGTGACCACATTAATTGTGGTCTTTATTTTTTATTTCTCGTAAGGTCTCGCCTGTATGTTTTTTTGTTATTTTAGTGCGAAAATGTCTGTTACGAGGTGACTTGAGGATCTTATGAAACTCGTTGCATTAAAAGAAAATAAAGATTTTAAACGGCTTTATTACCGAGGAAAATCTTTTGTCAGCTCTGATCTTGTTGTTTACGTTATGAAAAACAGAACTCATAATGTTCGTGTTGGTATTACTACAAGCAAAAAGGTTGGAAAAGCTGTTTTAAGGAATCGTGCTCGCAGAGTGATTCGTGAAGCATATTACGCGCTTTCCGATGAAATCAAGGAAGGATTCGATTTTGTTTTTGTTGCAAGAACGAAAACTACCTTTAGAAAAAGCACGGAAATTAAAAAATCAATGGAAATGCTTTTAAAAAACGCAGGTGTTTTGAAATGAGACGTTTGCTTTTATGGCTAATTAATTTTTACAGAAATGCCATTTCGGTTCATACAAAACCAAACTGCAAATATTACCCAACATGCTCAACCTATGGGCTGGAGGCAATAGAACGGTTTGGTGCATTAAAAGGTTCATGCCTTACCATTTGGCGGATATTGCGTTGTAATCCTTTTTCGAGGGGCGGATATGATCCTGTACCCCAACAAAAGGAGAAAAAATAGAGTTAAAATTGCAGAGGAGAACGCAATTTATGGGATTTGACTTAATCGGTGATGTTTTTGGTTACATTTTGTGGTTTTTCTTTTTAATATTTAAAAATTATGGTTTAGCTATTATTGCTTTTACTGTTTTTGTCAGGATTATTTTATATCCTACTTCTATAAAACAGCAAAAATCAATGGCAGCAAATTCTAGATTAGCTGGAAAACAAAAAGAAATTCAAAAGAAGTATGAAAAAGACAAAACAAAAATGCAGGAAGAGATGAATAAGCTCTATGCAAAAGAAGGTATCAACCCAATGGGTGGCTGCCTTACAAGTATTATACCTATGATTTTGCTTATGGGTATTTATTATTCTGTTATGATGCCTTTAACATCAACATTGCATGTTAATGCCGACCATGTCACAGCAGGAATTGCTTATATGAACAATTTACCAGGTATCGGTACAACATTTAACGGAAATTACGGTCAGATTACTTTTATGAGAATTTTCCCCCAGATTTCCTCATGTTTACAACACAGTAATATTTTTAACGCAACTGAAATTAATTCGATGACGCAATTCAGCCATGGATTCAATTTCTTTGGGCTTGATATGCTTCAAGTAACTAATGAACACGGCGTTTCCTGGTTGCTTATAATTCCGTTCCTTTGCTTTGCGACATCTTTCCTGTCGTCTTTATATATGATGAGAGTCCAGTCAAATCCTATGCAGAATCAGCAGGGTTGCATGAAGTATATGTTCCTGTTCTTCCCGCTGTTCAGCGCATACATTGCCTACTCTGTTCCTGTTGCCGTAGGTTTTTACTGGATTGTTTCTTCGGTTCTCATGTTCTTCCAGTCATTACTCATGCAAAAATTCTACAGTGCTGCACTTGTAACAGCCAAGTCTGAGGCAGCAAGGGTTGCCTTTTTAGAACAAGAAGAAGCGAAGTTGTAAGACTAATTACCTGTTTATGAAGACGTCAGGTTCAAAATGATAAAAAAGAAGTAGTATTTTATTGATTAGGAGGAATTAGTGTGATTAAAGAAGCCATCGGTTTAGGCGAAACCGAAGTAGAAGCTTTGGCTGCAGCATGTAAAGAGCTGGGCTTAGAAACTCATGAAGTCGAATTTGAAATTTTAGAGTCTCCGGGAAAGAAAAAGTTTGGACTATTTGGGGGAACCCCTGCAAAAGTTCGTGCATATGTCAGCGTATCTCCTGCCGATATAGCTGTTGAATATCTTAAAGGTGTTCTAAGTGCTATGGGCGGAGGCGATATCCAAGTTGAAGTTACACAAAATGAAGATGGTGCCGTAATTAATTTAACAGGCGAACATGTCGGAATGATTATCGGCAGACGCGGCGAAACAATGGATGCGCTGCAATATCTAACTGGATTGGTTGCAAATCATGTTAACAATTCATATTTCAGAATTACGATTGATACAGAAAACTACCGTGATAAACGTGAAAAAACATTAGAGATTCTTGGCAGAAAGATGGCGTTTAAAGCTGTTAAAACAGGCCGCAATTTTTCTCTGGAGCCAATGAATCCATATGAACGCCGCTTAATTCATACATCGGTTCAGCAAGTAAACGGTGCGCTCTCATGGAGCGAAGGCGAAAACATGAACCGTCATGTTGTCATTGGTGTAGACCCGAAATTAAAGCGCCCCAACAATAATAATAGAGGACCTCGCAGAGATTTCAATAAACGTCCTCCTTTTAACAGAGATAACCGAGACCGCAGACCACCGCAAAATGTTCAAACTACCCCAAGCCCTGACAGAAAGCCACGTGTAGATGGCGGAGATTTCTCGCTTTACGGCAAAATTGAAAAAACAAATAAAGAATAAAATTGGGCGGGGAATAACCCCGCCCTTAATATTGACAATATTTTTGCTTTATAATAATATTGTTTTGTTATATAAAAATTTAATTAATTTTCATTTTTACTAAAAATATAGACTTATAGTATTTTGCAAAAAAAATATATCAAAATTATGGTGACTTAATGAAAAAGCAAACAATTGCCGCCATTTCCACGGCTCAGGGGCAAGGCGGTATCGGAATAATAAGAATTTCTGGCGATGAGGCAATATCTGTTGCCGAAAAAGTTTTTCGTTCAGTTAGCGGAAAGCCATTATCGACGCTAAAAGGATATCAAGCGGCGTTTGGAGCTGTTTTTGACGGTGATGAACGTATTGATGAAGCTGTTGCGCTTGTTTTTAAAGCGCCCCATAGTTATACAGCGGAAGATGTTGTTGAAATCTCCTGTCATGGCGGATTATACATGACAAAGAGGGTTCTCCGTGTAGTTTTATCAGCAGGAGCTGTTTTAGCTGATGCGGGCGAATTTACAAAACGTGCTTTTCTTAACGGAAAACTTGATTTAACTGAAGCCGAAGCTGTTATAGATATTATTTCTGCAAAGGGAAAATCTGCGGCTCGGGCGGCGCTTGCCGCTAAGGACGGCGTTATTAGTAAAAAAATAACGGAATTTCGAGGCTCTTTGGTAGAGATTGCCGCACATTTGTCTGCTTGGGCAGATTATCCCGATGAGGACATAGTTGAAGTCGATCTTGACGAAATTAAATTATCGGTTAGGAATGCAGCGAATCATCTTGAACAGCTCCTTAAATCGTTTGATAACGGGCAAATTATAAAAGAAGGCATAGATACTGTAATTGCTGGACGCCCGAATGTCGGCAAGTCAAGCCTTATGAATATGCTTACCGGCTCTGAAAAGTCTATTGTTACAGACATTGAGGGTACTACCCGTGATATTATTGAAGAAACCGTTCAAGTCGATGACCTTTTGCTTCGCTTAAGCGATACTGCAGGACTAAGAGAAACGGAAAATGCTATTGAGAAAATCGGTGTTGACAAAGCGTGGAACAGAATTCGCTCTGCCGCTCTGATTTTACTTGTGCTTGACGGCTCAAGCCCTTTGCAAAATGAAGATCTTGAACTTATTAATGCGGCTTTTGAGATACCGGTTATTGCAGTAATTAATAAATCTGATTTATTGCAAAAAGTTGACGAAGAGTATATTAATAATAAAATTAAACATATAGTTAAGATATCTGCATTGAATCAAAGCGGATTAGAAGAATTGTTGCAGACAATACGGCTAGTGGCATTATCTCCTGATTTTGATCCGTCACAAGCAATTCTTTTGAATGAACGTCAGCGTGATGTTGTCAGCCGTGCGTTAACCGCATTGCATGAAACATTGCAAGCAATTAAAAGCGGATTTACGCTTGATGCGGTAACTGTTTCGCTTGAAGTTGCAATTGAAAATCTCTTTGAGCTGACAGGTGAGAGGGCATCAGAAGCGATTGTAAATTCTGTTTTTGAAAAATTCTGTGTTGGGAAGTAGGAGAGAATTTGAGTTTTTTTGCAGGAGAAACCGATGTCGCTGTTATCGGTGCAGGTCATGCGGGAATTGAAGCGGCTCTGGCTGCAGCCCGACTAGGCGCCAAAACAGTGATTTTTACAATAAATATGGATTCTGTCGGTAATTGCCCTTGCAATCCGTCTATAGGCGGAACAGCAAAAGGGCATCTTGTGCGTGAGATTGATGCTCTGGGCGGAGAAATGGGAAAAACTGCCGACGAATGCTGTTTACAGATGAGAATGCTTAATAGAGGCAAAGGGCCTGCTGTGCATTCTTTAAGAGCACAGATTGACCGCCGTAAATACGGTACTGTGATGAAACGCAAGCTAGAAACGCAGAAAAATCTTGAACTGCGTCAGGCAGAGATAGTATCTCTTAAACAGGATGGGGAAGCCTGGGAGCTTACAACACGCACAGGAGCCATATTTAAATCTAAAACAGTAATTATTGCTACAGGAACATATCTTCACGGAAAAGTGTTTATCGGCGAGGTTTCTTATGAGAGCGGTCCTGACGGAAT
>JAUZPX010000046.1 GCA_030705695.1 Bacillota bacterium | reverse complement strand
ATTTTCTGTCCAGCGCGTAGCGCATGGCGGCATCGAGCACAAAATATAAGCTGTTTTGTGTTCCGTAGACTTCGTGCATTTGCTTTTCCTGCATTTCCTCGCTTCTTATTTCAGCCTTTCGGGCTCGCTCCTCGGAAAAGCACTGCATAAAACACTTTTTTGAACAATACCGCTGTTTGCGGTTTTTCGTTGTAAACGATTTTCCACAGTACACACAGATGCCGGTTATCATTTTAGGATGGCTGTTCCACCAATCAGTTCCGCATTTTTTACTGCAGAATTTTTTACCCCGCCCGAGCTTACCTTGAACCAGAGGTTTGTTGCATGTCAGACAAAATTCATAAAATGGCCTCGGTTTGGGTGCGGGCTTTAGTTTGGGTGGCCTTCCCGGTTTCTTCTTAGGCTGATTGAGCTCAACCGGTGGTTTGGGCTTTTTAACTGGATGTAATTCTTGCCTCCAACAATAGGTCTTTATCGTGTTTCTCTTTAGATTCAAGGACTCCGCGATTTCTCTGTGATTTAAACCTGATTTAATCATTTGTGCGATCATACGTTTTTGGTCATCGGTCAAGGGGCAGACCTCCTTCATAGGATTTTACCTATTAACGCTCTGTGTCTGCCGCCAGTCAAGTGAAGAATCAAGGTGCCTCGAAAAAAAGGTGAAAAATGTGTACATGCAACCGATTGAATGATATAGACAGGCTACTGCATTGCAGGTTATCGAATCTCGTCGTTTTTAGCGGTTTCAAATTTTCGGTTTCATGAGGTTGCGTTTTATCGTGCAAACGGGTTCATTTTTAAGGGATAATCGTACAAGTTTTTCAACAGTTTGGAACCTCACTTAGGTAATTTATAGCTTATATTTGTTTATTTTGGTAGTTAACCTTGTAAGCCAAACAAGAACCTCAACTTTAATACAGCTGTATTAAAGTTGAGGTTCTTAATTTAATATTAATTAATAATAGGGCGATGAAATGGAATTGCCAAAACGAAAACCAAATAGGTTAAAAGGTTACGATTACAGTCAAAACGGTGCATATTTTATTACCGTTTGTGTGAAAAACAGAGAAAAATTATTACACAACGTAGGGGCGCGCATTGCGCGTCCGATAAATGAAGATAATTTGTCTGAATACGGATTGATTGTAAAAACCGCAATAGAGAAAATAAGCGTTAATTATCTATCCGTTACGGTTGATAAATATGTGATAATGCCGGACCACATTCATTTGATATTGATAATTAACAGCGATAATAACAAATGTGCAATTTGTAATGATAATGGTCGTGAAATGTGTAATGAAAATTACGAACATGGAATGCGTGATGAGAATAGCGTACAAGAGATGCAAATTAAGAATAGCGGATGTGCAATGTGTTTTGAAAATGACGGATGCACAATGTGTTTTGAAGATGACGGACGTGTTATGCGTTCTGAAATTAACGGACAGATGCATTCTGAAATCAACGGACGCGCAATGCGCGCCCCTACAATATCAACCGTTATTAATCAAATGAAAGGATATGTAACAAAACAAATTGGTTTTTCAATGTGGCAAAAATTATTTTATGATCATATCATCAGAAACGAAAATGAATATCAAAAGATATGGCAATATATTGACACAAATCCATTGAAATTAGAGAAAGATTGAAAAAATATTTTATTTGTCATTCAGTAGTTTATGAAAATGCTCTTTAAAATAATAGCTACATTTATATCTTACTATTACTTGCGTTTTGCGGCCGCATTCTTCACATAGGTCTAAATCTTTAGAAATAATCACATCGTTTTCCGTTAGACTGCTATGATTAATTTTATTCCAACATTTTAAACAAAATTCAACCAAAAATTATCACCTCCTAATTGGTATCAAATGGTACCATTTGATAAATAATATAATACCATTTGATACCATTGTCAAGAGGTGTTATTATGTATTTTAAAAGAATTGGCGATTTAAGAACTGATAATGATAAGACCCAACAGGAAATTGCAGATATACTTTCATGTAATCGGCAGGTTTACGCAAGATATGAAAACGGGGTACGTGAAATCCCTGTTTTTATGTTAATTAAAATAGCTGAATATTATAATGTCAGCGTGGATTACATTTTAGGTTTAACAGACAATCCCATGCCTAATGACCGCAAAAAAATTGAAATAAGGTAGTTTATCTGATTTTGAATTTTTAAAAAATTAGCAGAGGGTTAGGTCAAAATTATATTCTAAAAAGTTTTTTCCAAAAACCGTCACATAATAGACACGTCCAAAACATAAACAAATGTTAGAATCATGAGAAAATTAACAAGATTGTTTTGAGGTGGCAACAATAATGAAAAAAATGATTATTATCGTTGTAGTTTTTGTGGTTCTGATTGCGGGCGGAGTAACTGCATTTTTCATGTTATCAGGCAATCATAGTACAACAGCTAGCGGACGTAATGGCGGCTTTGGCGGTAACGGTGGTATGGGCGGCAAAGGCGCGATGGATTTCAGCCAGTATGTTACCGATGGTATTATCAGTCAAACACAAGCCGATAAGATGACTGCGTACTTAAAAAAGAATATGCCTCAAATTGGGCAGGGAGGAACAAGACCACAGAATGCAACTCATCCGTCAGGTGTTACGTCAGGCGGTGGAATGATGTCGGGATTGTTCTCGGAAATGGTGTCGGCAGGAATTATAACGCAGACACAAGCAGACAAAATTGAGTCCGAAATGCAGCAGCAGTTAAGCCAGAACGGTGGCGGAGGCAATGGCGGCGGCTTTGGAGACGGTGGCAATGGCGGTCCAAATGGAGGAAACGATAACGGCGGTGGGTTTGACAACGGCGGCAACTTTGGCGGCAATGACGGAAATTAATAATTTAAATGCATGCCCTGAAGAAATTGTACATAGGATTTTGGCATTTATTTAATAAGTATGAATATGGTATCTAAATAATTTTAAGAGAAGTAAGCCTTGGCAGTTGCTGGGCTTGCTTCTTTTTTAATGCTGCTGCATCAAATATTTTAGGGGCTTGTTTAATTATTGATAGGAACATTAAATTAAAAGAAATCCAGGTTAGTACACAAAATATTTAAATTTCATATTATTATATAGAGTAGTTTATACTCAAAAAAGAAAGGACGGTGTTTAAATATTATGTCATGTAATAATGATAAATGTGGGTTTAGCGCTTGCGGTTGCTTAGGAGTTATTATTAGTATAGTGTTTGGAGCAATTGTTGGTATACTATTTGCATTTCGCTATATTCCATTTATTGTGATTTCCACTTGGATTGCATTTGGATTAGGTGTTTTAACATTAATTTTTTTAGTTATTGGCGTGTTCTTAGGTGCAGTTACTGGGCCTAACGCATTGGCAAAATGCTTGTGTAAAAATACTACCTGCTTATTGGTAGGAGTACTTGGAACTATTATATCTGCATTAGCTGCTTTATCTATTGTGTTAACTCCTGTGTTTATATCTGTAATAACTCTTGTTGCAATTGGGGCTTTTTTCTTCTCATTAATGATTCTTGGATTAATAGCTCTTATTTCTTGTATTGCAAGTAAATTATGTTGTTTTCACAAAGAAGATTGATAACAATAGTTAACTGACAATTTTTTGGATGTGCACTGGTTTGTATATTTTTTGCAATTAGCGCACATCCTACTAATAATATACTTAATGAATAATTTTGTGCTTAATGATTTAAGCATTTAAAAAAATATGAAGCTCTGCAGGGAAAAAACTGCAGAGCTTTTTACAAGTTACAAAGATTATGTTATAATAATTACAGATGAATGATATGGGGTGCTGTGCATGGAAGAAATAAAAGAAAATAATTCAAAGAAGAAATTTTTCAAAAGCAAAACAATGAAAATATGTGGACGAATTATTTTTGGAGTTTTAGTAGTATGCTTCGTTTTTTTATTGATTGGCAACTTTGCAGGTGGAAACGATGTTGTTTTTGATGTAGTACATTATCGCGGTTATGTTGTTTTGACAGGAAGCATGGTACCTGATATTTATCCTGGGGATTATATTGTTGATATTAAAACCGATTTCAATAAATTAAAAGTCGGCGATTTTGTAACCTACCGCAGCGAAAAGCATAACGATGCAAACGGACAGCCGATGATTATAACCCATAGGATTGAATCAATTAAAAATGGACAGTTAACGACAAAAGGCATGGCAAATTATCTTGAAGATACTGACCATCCGACCCAAAAAGATTACCTTGGCCATTGTGTAATGATAATTCCAAAGTTTGGATTTGTCATGAATTTTCTTTCCAAACCTGCTGGAATGATTATTTTGATAGCATTAATTATAATAATAACAATATTAGACCTATTGTATTCTGAATTAAAAAACGATAAGCTCGCTGATGAAGATGAAAACGAAAGCGATATAAAAAATCAATAAGCTTTCTTTTACTCAAAAAGTCTTTGGTCAATACAGGCCGAAGACTTTTTTATTCGTATATTGATTTGTGATATCGGAAATATACTTTTTCTTCTAATCCTGAGTTAAAGCACTTATTTCCGAAAAGTTTTAGAGCATTAGCTAAATCACCGCTTTGATACAGAACCTTATAGAGTTCCTCGCTGTATTGTTTTGTAATATATGCAGCTTCATGAAATAAATCGAAAAAAGAGGAATTCTGTACTTTTTGTTTATCCCAGGGAACGCACCATGACTTGTGCTCGTTGTTTGTAACGTTCTGCGCTGAAAAATGTCCTGCATTTTGGTAATGCACTGCTGCAGACAGAGAATGTGAGTAGCTGAACGCTCGTTCAAAATTATATATAAATGATTTTTTCCAACCGTACTTATCACGCATAACTGTATAAAATAACGGTAGACCCTTTGCTGCTGATTTATATCTTTTTATTGAAAGAGAGTTTTGAAACGGCGTTGAAGTAAAGTTGAAAAATTCTGCAAGTAGCAAGCGGTCTTGCTTTGTTGTGTTCATTTTTTTTGCAACATTTAGGGAATAGGGAGTAGTACCGCCAAGCTTCTCGGTAAGGACCGTATCCAGTGTGGCTTCAAAACGTCTGTGATAAGTACCGAATTTTCCTGAAAGTTCACCGTTTATACCTGAAAATCCACTGAAATAGTAAACAAACGGATGACCTATTGTATCAAGAGCATAATGACTTAAAAAACCGCAAAGATATGCATATAACTTATCTTTTTGAGTACCGTTTTTTGTTTTTATAAAGGCGATGGCACGTTCATAAAACTGATTAATGTCTTTTTTGTGCATAAGCTTGCCGAGTTTAGCAGCTTTAAGGCTCATACAAAAGAAAAAGAGATCCGGGCCTTGAGTACCCAGATTATATAAATTTTCATGCTTTTTTATTATAGGAAAATATGGATTTCCTTTCATATGTGAAAGAGCATCCTGTCCGCAGAGATAATGCGAGATAACTGCCGGCATAAAGATCACCCGAAAAATTATTTATTAGAATAGTATTTTCTCCACTCAAAAAAGTATACACCAAATTATATGTTTAAGTTGCATATGTTTTTCGTAAAAAGTTTGTGCAATAATAATTTTTTATATTATTTAATTATTTGTCAAAATAAAGTATAATATTATAAGTTTCGGGATTTTTTGATATTAATTGATTTTTTTCGAAGTTTAGGATTTATTGGAATTATTTATGAAAAACAGGAGGAAGAAAATGAGAAAGCTTAAAAAGTTTTCAGCACTTATCCTTTCGGTTGTTCTTATTGCCGGTATTGCTGTTATGAATACTGTAAGTGCAAATGCGGCAACGTCAAAAGCACAAACTAAGGCAAGTGCGAATCAGATAATAGTGCACTATAAAAGTACAAGCGGTGCTCCTAATATTTATTATTGGAACAGCCTCCCGCAGAATATTGAAGTGCAGTATCCGGGAAAGGCTATGACAGCAGACAGTGCTCAGGGGTCTAATTGGTATACATATACGTTTGACCAAAGCATCACAAAGATTAATATGATGTTTATTCTTAATAATGTGCAGTCTTCTGAAGAGTCGAGAACAACTGGTGAGTGGTGGTATTCAGACGGAAAATGGTACGGATACAATCCTGATACAGTTCCTGCTCATACAACTCCTGACTTTAGAACACAAACAATTTATTTTATTATTACAACACGTTTTTATGACGGCAACTCCGGAAACACAGTTCATTGCTGGGATGATCCTCAAGCGAACAACCCGGATACCGATCCAGCATGGCACGGTGATTTCCAGGGCTTAATTAATAAGCTCGATTATATCAAGGCTCTTGGTTTTTCTGCAATTTGGATTACACCTGTTGTAGAAAATGCCAGCGGTTACGACTATCACGGATATCATGCATTTGATTTTTCAAAGGTTGATCCACGATATGAAAGCACAGGAGCTTCTTATCAGGATTTAATTGATGCTATCCATGCTAAAGGTATGAACCTGGTTCAGGATATTGTTGTTAATCATAGCGGTAACTTTGGTGAAGCAACTTTGGCTCCTATGTTTGTAAAGAAATATAGCTCTGTAAAAGATTTGGCTAGCATTTCTTGCATGAAGCAACTGTCAAATAGCCAGTTGCCCTCAAACTACGATTCGTTAACTCCTGCTCTGCAATACGCTGCAAGACTTGCCTTAATGAAAAATACTGACGGAGTCAACCATGATGTAAACAATTATTATCATCATACAACTACATTATCCTGGGAGCAGCCAAGCGAGCAAACAGGTCAAATTGCAGGTGACTGTGTTGATATTAATACAGAAAATCCAACTATAGGACAATACTTTAGTAACTGGTACGGTCAAATGCTGAAAGACGGCGTTGACTATTTCAGACTTGATACAGCAAAGAATGTAAGCAGACTTTCTTTGAATATGAATTTCTTCCCACGTTGGAAGCAAGATGCAACACAGAAGAACTTCTTCCTCTTTAGTGAGGTTTGCACTCGTGTAAATGAAGTTTGGAACCATAATCAACCGGTTGATTCTACTCCGTTCTATACATGGGCAGAGTCAAAAGATTGGGGTTGGAGCAACGATCAAGCGAGCAACCTGGCAATTTCATGTGGCGCATACTGGCAGGCAAACTGTTCTGTTACAGGTCAGCCTACAAGCCAGAATGCTATACTCAGCAATGACAATACGTATCATACGCCTGATTACAGCAAAGCAAACGGTACAGGTGTTATAGATTATCCGATGTTCTGGAATTTCGATTCTGCAAGCAATGCTTTCAGAGAAGCAACTCTAAACGATCAGTATTTTAACGACTCAACGTATAATGTTGTTTATGTTGATTGCCACGATTATGGTCCAAACTCTAACAACCGCTATTCGGGCGGTACAGATGCCTGGGCAGAGAACATGGATTTAATGTTTACATTCCGAGGCGTACCTTGCATCTATTACGGCTCTGAAGTTGAATTCAAAAAAGGTTCTCCATGCGATATTGGAGAGCAAGGTCCGCTTTCCACAACAGGTCGTGCTTACTTCGGAGATTATCTGGATGGAACAGTAACTGCAACCGACTTCAGTCAGTTTACGGCAAGCGGAACAATTGCTAACACACTAAATGCTCCTCTTTCCAAACAATTGGAAAGACTTAATATGATTCGCCGTGCTGTGCCTGCATTGCAATTGGGTCAATATACTACAAATGGTGTAACAGGCGATCTCGCTTTTAAACGCCGCTATACGAATGCATCTACAGGTGTTGACAGCTATTGCCTAGTTTCAATTACTAATGGCGCAACATTCTCAAATATCTTAAACGGCACATATACAGATGCTATAACCGGTGATGTAAAAGTTGTTACCAATAATACACTTACCGTTCCTGCAGAAGGAAAAGGTGATATGAGAGTATATGTACTTGATCTTGGCGGTAGCAATAAAATTTCAGGTGCAATCGGCACATCAACAGCGTATCTTAAATAATAAATATTATGTAAAGCTCTCTGTTTTTCAGGGAGCTTTACGTGTGCTATTAGATAGCAAAGAATTTTGTAGAATATACATATAATCTGTATATAAAGTTTGTGCAACAATCAAACAATTTAATTCTTTTTCGTAATTAATTTTATTCATAAAATGTAATATAATAACTGTGAAGCGTGAAAATGGAAAATGTAATTGTTATTTTGAAGGATTTTTTAGAAAACGATTACAAAGTTTTGCATGTTTCTCATATTTTAGAAGAAATTTACAACAGGAGGAGAAAAAATGGTAAAAACTAAGCTTAAAATTGTCAGCACAGTGTTAGCCTTGACACTTGTCATGGCTGTTTTTTGCGCCGTATCGGGAAACGTTTCCATAACTGCAAAAGCAGCTCAGGGCGACCAGGTATTTTTAAATAATACTGCTGGCTGGGCGAATTGTTATTGCTATGCATGGGGCGGAACGAGCGGTAAAACAAATGCTGCATGGCCAGGCGTAAAAATGACTTTAGTCGAGGGGAATATATATTCCTATACTATTCCTGGTGATCAGACAAAATGTATTTTCAGTAATAATGGTTCACCGCAAACAAGCGACTTAACACTTCCCGCAAGCGGCGGAATGTACGACAACAAAGCTGGATCATGGGGTACATATGATACTAGCCCTGTTCACTTTACTTCTTTTGGTGCTACACCTGATTCCCCACAATACAAAGGTATGCCTATTGCGATTTCAGCAGCTGCAACCAGTGAAAACGGTGCAGTTCAATATCGCTTCTCTGTAATACCTGCTTCAACAGGAACAGAGCAAGTGCTCCAAGATTATTCTGCAAGCGGCACATATACTTGGACACCAACAGTTGCCGATACTTACACAGTACGTATTATCGGGCAGGATCCTGCAAACAATACAAGCAAGCGTGAGTTTTCATATACGATTATGGATGATACAATTGCTGTACCGCCCGTATTTAAAGCTATGACACCGAGCAACAACTCACCTTTACAAACAAATGCACAAACAACTATCAATGTAAATGCTTCAGGTGGACATACAGGCACAAATTTATTATTCTATAAATTTGTTGTTACTGATCCATCTGGCAAAACTGCTAATGTTCCCTACTATACTTTAAGCCCGAACTATACGTTCACTCCTACTTCTTCAGGAACTTATACAGTAGCGGCTTCAGTACAGGGTTCAGATAACCAAACGATCACAACAACTTATACGTATAGCGTATCATCAGATCCGCTGGTACCGATTGTTCAATCATTTACACAGAACCCATCAACCGCTACTGCTAATACAAAAGTTACTTTAACTGCTGTTGCTGCAAACGGAACAGCTCCGTATACTTATCAGTTCCAAGCTAACGGTACAACTATCAGTGACTTCTCAACAAGCAATACTTGCTCATGGACACCGACAGCTGCCGGTAACTATACTTTAACTGTTAATGTTAAAGATGCAGCAGGAAAGACAGCTACAAGCTCCTGTACTTATAATGTTTCTGCTGTAGTTGTACCTGTACCAGGTGATGCTAACTGTGACGGCGTTGTAAATCTTAAAGATGCCACACTTATTCAGAAATATCTGGTAGGGTTATCAACATTAACTACTCAGGGCAAAACCAACGCTGATTACAATGGCGACAGCATTGTCAATTTGAAAGATGCAACAGCTATTCAGAAAAAGCTTGCAGGCATGAGCTAAGATATTTTTAGAGAATTTTGATAGGAGGATGGAAATGAAAAAACTTAAAAAGCTTTCTGCACTGGTTCTCGTTTTTGTACTCATTGCCGGTATCGCTGTTATGAATACTGTAAGTGCTAACGCTGCAGCTTCCAAAACAGCAGAGACCAAAGCAACTGCGAGCCAGATTATAGTGCACTATAAAAGCACAAGCGGCGTTCCATATATTTACTATTGGAACAGCTTGCCACAAAATATAGAGGTTAAGTATCCTGGCGTTGCAATGACAGCTGACAGCAACGAGGGTGCTAACTGGTACACCTACAAATTTGATTCAAGCATCACAAAAATTAACATTATGTTTATTGTAAATAATGTTCAATCTAGTGAGTACTCAAAGACAACCGGTGAAAGCTGGTTCTATACTGATAGCAAATGGCATACTTACAACCCGGATAATGGCAATAAATACACAACATCTGATATGAGAACAGATTCAATTTACTTTGTCATTACAACACGTTTTTATGATGGTGATACAGGAAACAACGTACACTGCTGGGATGACTCAAAAGCTAACAACCCAGATTCTGATCCAGCATGGCGTGGAGACTTCCAAGGCTTAATCGATAAACTCGATTACATCAAAGCACTTGGTTTCTCAGCAATTTGGATTACTCCTGTTGTTACAAATGCCAGCGGCTACGATTACCATGGATATCATGCATTTGATTTCTCAACAGTTGATGCTCGTTACGAAAGTGCCGGCGCAACATATCAAGATTTGATTGATTCAGCTCACCAAAAAAATATCAAGATAATTCAAGACGTTGTTTGGAATCATACAGGTAACTTTGGTGAAGCACACTTTGCTCCACTCTTCAAAAAGGTTTACACAAAGATCCAGGATTTAGCAACTATTGAAACTTCAATGCAGACATTACCTAATTCAGGTCTTCCTGATACTGCAACTTACTATGCACAACAGCCATACACACAATATCAGCAGAGACTTGACTTGATGAAAGACTTACAGGCAAAAGATTGGGTTTCCACATCTACAACAAATAACCCACATAACTATTACCATAATGGTTATTTTGCAAGTCTTAACTGGGACGATTATACTTGTAAGTTCTGTCAGATCGCAGGAGACTGCGTTGACCTCAACTCAGAAAACCCTGATGTTGCAAACTATCTGACAAGCACTTACGGAAAATATGTACAAATGGGCGTTGACGCATTCCGTGTCGATACAACTCGTCATATTATGAGACTTGATCTTAACTTGTTGTACAACAAACAAATGCTTTCATACGGCGATTCCAACTTCTTTATGTTTGGTGAAGTTTGCTGCCGTTATAATAGTATTTGGTATCGTGAACATCCAGGTGAATCCTGTCCGTTCTACACATGGGCAGAGTCAGATCCTTCATGGGCAACAAAATGGAAGAGCCAGTCATTGGAAGACAACATGAAGATGACTGTTACACATTGGAATACGTATGACAATACTTCAAATCAACCGACAAGCAC
Organism: Bacillota bacterium; assembly: GCA_030705695.1. GTDB lineage: Bacteria > Bacillota > Clostridia > Oscillospirales > Acutalibacteraceae > JAUZPX01. The sequence goes on along the minus strand of JAUZPX010000046.1, from coordinate 2,658 downwards.
AAATGCTTTCTTGGATGGTAATAACTATCATACACCTGATTATAGTAAATATTCAGGCATGAGCGTTATTGATTTCCCAATGCACTGGAACTTTGACAATGCGTTAGAAGCATGGAACACAGTTAAAGGTTGCGACCAATACTACAATGATGCTACATGGAATGTAACATATGTTGAATCTCACGACTATTCACCACAAGGATCACAATATACACGTTACACCGGAGGCACATTGGCATGGGCTGAAGACCTCAACTTACTGTTCACATTCCGCGGAATTCCTTGCCTCTATTACGGCGGTGAAATTGAATTCCAGAAAGGTGTTCAGATGGACGTTGGTCCAAACGCTCCTATTGCACAAACTGGTCGTGCATATTTCGGTGATCACCTCCAGGGTACTGTAACAGCAACAGACTTTAGCAAATTTACTGCAACAGGCGAAGTAGCCAATACATTGAATGCTCCGCTTTCAAAACAGATTGAAAGACTTAACATGATCCGCCGTGCAATTCCTGCTCTCCAGAGAGGTCAATATTCATTGCAGGGTGTTACAGGCGACATGTGCTTCAAACGCCGCTATACTGATGCATCTACAGGCGTTGACAGCTTTGCTTGCGTAGCAATTACAAATGCAGCTACATTCACAAGCGTTCCAAACGGCACATATACTGATGCTATCACAGGTGATGTAAAAGTTGTCACAAATGGCACACTTACCATTCCTGCATGCGGCAAGGGTGATATGAGAATTTACGTCCTTGACTTGGGCGGCACCAACAAGATCACAGGTGCTATCGGAACAGCTACAGATTACCTCAAATAATTTATTCGCAGAACTGCAATAAACTACTAATAATTAAAACTCCGTTTCATTAAATTGGAACGGAGTTTTTAATATTTTTTATTAAATTAAGCGAAATGGGAATAATATAACAAATCTTAAAAAGAAGGGCAGATTTTGTTTTGAATATTTCGCTTTTAAAAAATAATGATGAAACTTATGATGTAATAGTAGTGTTTGATATTAATGAACCTGAATTCGGGCTTGATTTCTTTTCAAAAAAAAGCAAAGACAAATACAGTAACGATATTGTTGAGTTTTTAAAAGAGAACACAAAAAATGTTAATGTGAAATCAGTTAAATTTTTGTTGGCAAAAGTAGTCTTGGTAGCTTCACTTCCGTTTGCATCAATGATTAATGTGACGGGTGCTACAAACGAAAGATACAGTATGGGTTATTTGCTTTATGGTACTGCCAATCAGCAGATTCAGCAGGTCAATAATACAGGGAACTCGATTAATACAGCTGCCCCGGGGTATTATGAAGTTAATACAGACGGAAGTATTGTTGAAAATGGAATTAGCCAAACTTTTATAAGTACAATGCATTCAGAAGGAAAAAAAGTAATCCCATATCTTAGCAACAATTGGGACAGAACAGCAGGAATTAATCTTCTTAGCAATTATAATAGCGGTATTCAGGCCTTGGTAACCAGCATTCAAAATAATAATCTTGATGGAATTAACATTGATATCGAGAATATGACACCTACCGAAAAGCAAGAGCTTGTGAATTTTGTAAGGGATTTGCGCGCTCAGTTACCAGCAAACAAAGAGGTTTCTATTGCCGTTGCTGCAAATCCATACGGATGGACTTCTGGATATGAGGGTTCATTTGATTATGCAGCTCTTGGTCAATACGCCGATTATTTAATGATAATGGCTTATGATGAAAGCTACCAGGGAAGCCCAGTTGGACCTGTTGCTTCTATCGGATGGGTAGAGCAATCAGTACAATATGCGTTAAAATATGTTCCTTCAAATAAAATTGTATTGGGAATACCGCTATACGGCAGAATTTGGAGCGATACAGGTGATTTTAACGGCAACGGAGTTGGAATTGCAAAAGTTCAGCAGTTGATAACAGAATATAATGCTTCTACACAATACAATACAACAGTGCAAGCCGCCAAAGCGACATTTATTGTTAATTCTTATAGCAAAACTGATAGCATTAACGGAAAAATATTAACAAACGGTACCTATCAAGTTTGGTATGAAACTCCTCAATCTATTGATGCCAAGTTGCAGTTAGTAAGTAAATACAATTTAAAAGGCTCGGCAACATGGTCACTGGGGCAGGAGAGTACAGATGTATGGCAAAATTATTCTCAGGTGTTGAATCAGGGAATGGGAGGCAGCGATTCAAGTTCAACAACTACTATTGCTCCAACTGTAGCTCCGACAGTCGCACCTACAGTTGCTCCGACAATAAACCCAACAACACCTGCCACAACGCCAACTTGGAAAACATCTCGTGTTAAGAAAGCCGCTCCGAGGAAAACATCGGCTGTAAGCATGGGAACGACTAATACAGCAAATGCGGTAAGTGCGTCAAAAACTGTTCCTGATTCTTCAGAGCAAAAAGCAAGTAAGCTGTTTAAAAAAGTTGCAAAAAAAGTAAAAACACCGCCAAGAAAAATTGCGAAGAAAGATCTAACAATTTCAATGTTTCCACCTGAAGAAGATAAATAAATTTATAATATCAAATCAAGAATTGCAACAGCCGCCGCTGATTCAATAACAGGCACTACTCTAGGAACAATGCAAGGGTCATGACGACCGTTGACATTAATGGTTGTGTTTGTTTTATTTATT
>JAUZPX010000045.1 GCA_030705695.1 Bacillota bacterium | reverse complement strand
TTTATTATAAATATTTATCGGCAAAGATAGATTGTGCTTTGATTCTGAAAGTACCTTTTGAACATAGTTGGTTAAATATTGCTCCTGACGCTGCATTCTGTAATTATTAGCATCAACCATATAAATGCTTCTGCTCCTCACATAATCTTCTGCCGCAGAGCCATGAAGCGTAATTGTTTCACCAGACTTAAATTCAGCCTTAGGTAATGTTTTTTCAGATCCAAGCACAGTAACTGTTACTCCGCCAATCTCATCATTTAATACACTTATTCCGTCCAAATCTAGAGATGCATAAGAGTTGACTGGCATTCCGTAAAACAAACGAGAAACAGAGGTTGCCATATTCAAACAGCTGCCTTGTTTACCGTCGCCACGAGAGTAGGCTAAGCCAATCTGCTCATTTTTTGTTCGTAAAAAATTCCCGTTTGTATCGTAAACATTATTATCTACCATGGTATCTCTGGAAATGGAAAAAACTGTTGTTTTTCCTGTGTTTGTGTCAACAGCCACAAAGAAATCGCAGTCAGCTTGCCCACCTTCACCGACAATTCCAGAAAAATCGGAAAGACTTCGCTTGTCGACGCCCATAAATAGAATTGTTGTAATATTATTGTTTCTTCTATATGTATGACCGTTATACGTTATATCATCGCCATTAACAACAGCATTTGTTGGAGTTGTAATTTTTTCGCTTACAACATTATCTTTCAACAGAGAATTTTTTCCTGAAGATACAAGTATAAACATAGTTATTCCGGCAATCAACAGTAAACCTAAAATTGTTGAAGAGAAAATAATAAAAAACTTTTTAAGCTTTCCCATTTTCTTTTTGTAGTTTCTTTTTACAAAATTTTTATAAACGTAGCCATCAAAATCATCATCAAGATTACTTTTTTTATTTGAACTATCAGAATCTGCATTTGAAACCCCATTTTCAGCAAATGATTCATTTTTATTAAACTCCTCAACATTATCGGATTTTGGTTGGCTTTCTTCCTCATCTTTCTGTCGATGGGTTTCTTCTAATATCTCGTCAATGTTATCTTCATTCGGATCAAAATCATTAATATTGTTCATCTTTAATTAATACCCCCTGAACCAAATATCTTCTCGATTCAATATTATGAAAACATGTGCTTAGTGTGATAATTTTATCATTTGTCGTGACTTTAATATTACGTTTATGTACGTTTGAAGCATCTGTTGGATTTGTTGCATAATTAAGATACTTCTGATAAACTTCCTTATTTGAAAAATCAAATGAATTTAAAATATGGCGGTTATCATAATCATAAGCAGAAAAAATCTTATAAGTTAGCTTATGCCCTGGTATATATACATAAATATACGGATTGCTATTAAAAAACTTATCTGTACGAAAATAGCTCAAACTTCCAAACATAGAAAGATTAAGCATATCGTGACCATACAAAACAGTGTTCGGGTCAGAAAAATTCCTTTTATTATTCGCTTCAATATAAATACAACCAGCAAATTCATATTGCTTTTTATAATTATGATCTAGGTAAAAGTTAATATTTCCGCCCACAGCATATGTTACAGGATAATTCACATGAGTATTCGGGATTTTTATATATGCGCAAATATCTGGATTTATTTTTTGCAGCGCTGTAAAATCAACACCATCAATTACCGTAGTGGTTTTCGATGATGTATTTCCACCGCTCTTCGGTATTGTTGCGCAGATCGTAGGAAGGGAACTTATTGTGTTTTCACGCCCAGCCTGATATTGAGTATATAAATTCCAAACAATTATACTTGCTGCTATAATACACCCAAGAATTGCTACAATAAAAACAATAAAACTAGTTTTATTTGTTTTTACATTTTGAAATTCATTTTTGTTTTCTATATTTTGTTTCAAGATATAACCCCTAACTGTTAAAAAACAAAAAAAAAGAATTTATATAAAATAAAATAATGAAATTCCCCCGCAATTCCAAAGAAAAACGGGGAAATCATTTTATTAATTACAAAGCTAATAATTCTTGCTCAAATTATTTTACAAAATATCTTCTTGCTGAGAAAGCAACTCCGCTTAAAACAATGATTGCCAACAAAGAAAACATAATAGGCGCATTGGAATTACTATCGCCCGTTACAGGTGATGTTGAAGAACCGTTACCGCTTGAGCTTGATGCAACAACACCGTTGAAAGATACGCCTGCCGCAACAACATTATTGTTCGAAATATAAGTAGTGCCATCTACACCTTTACAATCGCTAATATTACTTGTAATATTAGCGTTACCTGAATTCTTAACATAAAATTTAACCTGAATAAGTGTTGCTTCAGAACCGACAAAGTTTGCGTATCCGCCAGTACTTGTTGCTCTGAAAATAATCTTGCCGTCCTGTACTTCAACAGAAACACCTTCAGGAAGATTCGGAATTGAATAACCTTCATACGTAACCAAATCCGATGGGAAATCGATTTCGCCGATAATATCACCAACTTTGCCAGGTGTCTTTAATGTAACTGTGTAAGTGAAAGTTTGACCAACATTAATAACCTGACCGTTAACAACAGCTACATTGGTGGGAACCTGCGTTGGAGGGATAGTCGGGGGATTTGTTATGCTGTAATATTTGGTACCTGCTGCAAATACTGTTAATGTAGAGAAACATAATAGGATCGCAACCACAATAAATACTGCTGTTTTTTTCATTCCGGTAATACCTCCTGAATAATATACGCACACGCATAAAATACAAATTTACATACGTATTATATCATGTAAAAATCAACATGTAAAGGGGCAAAATAAAATTTTAATTCATATTTTTCTTCTTCATTTATACTTATTTTGACTTATTTTATCAAAATACAAACAAAAATCTTGTAGATTGCAAAAACAAATGATAAAGTATTAATATAAAACATATTTATGAACCATGGGGTTGTCTATATGCTGTATTTCTTTGCAATACTGTCTGCAATTTTTGCTGCTTTAACAACAATTTTATCAAAAGTAGGATTAAAAGACGTTGACCCTAATCTTGCTACCGCAATAAGAACCATCATTATTTTGATTATGGCTTGGGGGATTGTGTTTTTTACAGGGCAAATTGAAGGAATTCAAAATATTACAAAACGCAGTTTGTGGTTTTTGCTGGCATCGGGTGTTACGACAGGACTTTCGTGGATATTTTACTTTAAAGCCCTTAGTATCGGTGACGCGTCGAAAGTTGCTCCTATTGATAAATTCAGCCTTGTTATCACAATGATTCTTGCTTTTGTTTTTTTGGGTGAACAATTAAATGTTAAAACCATTATTGCTGGAATATTGATTACAGCTGGTACATTTGTTTTAGTATTATAAAATTATTTTACAGATATTTCATTTCTTTTCTGATATAATATTTTATATCAAAATAAGGAGAGTAAAATGAAAAAAACATTTATATTGCTGTTAGTTTCTCTTTTTATATCTATAACTGCTTTCTCGCTGTTGGCAATCAGTGTAAAAAACGGGAACGCAGTACATTTCAATACTGAAACATATAATGGTATTGCAAAAATTATTAATCCCGCACTTACAAATTTTTTAATCGTTATTACAACCATGGGAGAATGGTTTATTTATGTACCGATTGCATTATTATTTCTGATAATACCACGTTCAAGAGTAAAAATCGGTATTCCTGCGACAATTGTTCTGTTCGTTGCAGGTACATTAAATTCACTTTTGAAAGATTGGTTTTCTGTTCCACGACCGAATATCCATCGGCTTATAACTGAAACAGGTTTTGGTTTTCCAAGTGGACATGCTATGATTGGAACGGCGTTTATCGGCATCTGTGCATATCTTTTTTTACCATATGCACACAAAACACCCCTAAAAATTACGATTATTACAATTTCAACAATATTTATGCTTTTTGTAGGCTTCAGCCGAATATACCTTGGCGTACACAACACAACTGATGTACTTGGCGGATATTGTGCTGGGTTTATAATTTTAATTATAGCCATTTTAATAATAGAAATATACAGAGATAAAAAAGAAATCAAAATTGTAAATTATAAAAAGCTACCGAAAAAGGTAGCTTTTTCTTAATATTATATGCTTAGATTAATTACAGAAATACTCATTATTCATCATTATTTCCGAATTCGAGTAAAATCAAATCTTTATTATGCTCCTGCGCCCAGTTTATTGACCAAAAACTTGTAAACAGAATAAGATTGTTTCCTTTTAAATCCTGAATTAATTTTGAATCGGAAGCTAAATCAAGTGTTTTACAATCAATCTCTTCATTACCTATCCAACGAATGAATTGATACGGCAGTCCTTGCATTATAATATCGACACCGTATTCGTTTTCAAGACGATATTTCAGCACATCAAATTGAAGTGTTCCAACAACACCAACTATAACTTCTTCCATGCCTGCTCCGGGTTCCTGAAAAATCTGGATGGCACCCTCTTGGGCGATCTGTGAAATACCTTTTATAAACTGCTTACGCTTCATAGTATCTTTTTGCCGCACAAGGGCAAAATGTTCAGGAGCAAATGTCGGTATCCCATGAAATTTGAATTTTTCACCAGGTGAACATACAGTATCGCCGATTGAGTAAATACCCGGGTCAAAAATTCCAATAATATCCCCTGCGAATGCCTCATCAATTATTTCACGTTCCTGTGCCATAATCTGCTGAGGCTGCGAAAGCTTCAGCTTTTTATCACCTTGAACATGATAGACATCCATATTTTTCTCAAAACGCCCTGAGCAAATGCGCATAAACGCAATCCTATCACGGTGGGCTTTATTCATATTGGCTTGAATCTTAAATACAAAGCCTGAAAAAAAATCGGAATCGGGTGCAATTCGTCCAATATCGGATTCTCTTGCAGACGGTTTTGTTGTCATATTCAAAAATTCATGCAAAAACGGTTCCACTCCGAAATTTGTAAGAGCAGAGCCAAAAAATACAGGTGTCAAACGTCCGTTTCGAACTTCTTCCAAATCGAAGTCATCCCCTGCACCGTCAAGAAGCTCAATTTCATCGCTTAGCTGTTGATGAAAGCCTTTTCCGATAATCTCGTCAACATTTGAGTCATCAAGCCTTGTGGTAACAGATTCAACAGTTCTCTGACCGTTGTTTGCAGTAAAAGCAAGGATTTCTTTTTTGCTTCTATCATAAACGCCTTTAAATTCCTTGCCCGAACCGATTGGCCAGTTCATAGGACAGGTGTTTATTCCAAGAACGCTTTCAATATCCTCAAGCAAATCAAAAGGGCTTCTCGCATCACGATCCATTTTATTTATAAACGTAAATATCGGAATATGACGCAATAGGCAAACTTTAAAAAGCTTTTTTGTCTGATTTTCAACGCCTTTGGAAGCGTCAATAACCATGACAGCCGAATCTGCTGCCATCAAAGTACGATAGGTGTCCTCAGAGAAGTCCTGATGCCCAGGAGTATCTAAAATATTTATGCAATATCCGTCATATTTAAATTGCAAAACAGAGGAAGTTACAGAAATTCCTCTTTGCTTTTCAATTTCCATCCAGTCAGAAACAGCATGTTTCGCCGTTTTCTTACCTTTTACCGAACCTGCAAGATTTATAGCTCCGCCGTAAAGCAAAAGCTTTTCGGTAAGCGTCGTTTTGCCGGCATCAGGGTGAGAAATGATGGCAAATGTACGTCTTTTATTGATCTCATTTTCAAACGAAGACAACAGAATTCCTCCAAAATATCAATTAAAGTTCACAATAGTTTATTTTACTATTTTCTCCAATCATTTGTCAACCAAACAGAGTGTTAAAAAATACTGTCATGTTATTCAGAGCAGTCCTTTATATTGTAGCAAATTGCCTTGCTGTTTCATAGAATGAAAAGAATCTCTAATTATTTGCAAGTATGAAAACGGAGGCATTTTTATGGATAACGAATTTGACCTTGCTAAAATGTACGGAATTTCCGTTCCCTCTGTGACTGCTAAACAGCCTGAGTCGCTTTTGTACAATACAATTCCCGAAAGGGAAAAGAACTATGTAAATATTCAAAATGAAGAAACAGAAAATTCTGCCGTAAAAAAAATAGATACTATAGATACTGTTAATTATATCGAAAATCAAAAAGAATTCTTGCAATTTGTACAAGAACCCAAGAATGTCATGATGCAAAAAAGCACAGATGCTACCCAAGCAAAATCGACCACTAAACAGCCTGAACTAGATATTAATGCGAATGCGCTTACACAGCTTACAAAAAAGCAAAACGATGTCGCTCTATTAAGTACAAATCCTACTTCGATTACACAGGATTTAACTTATTCTCAACCAACAAACATGGAAGGGCTGCATTATCTAAACGGATTTCTTAGAACACAAATCGGAAGAAGAATTGAAGCAGAATTCATCTTCGGTTCAAATTCAAATAATATCATTCGAAAAAGCGGTTTTTTGCTTGGAGTCGGTGTAAATTATATCCTCATTAACGAAGTCGACTCTGAAGACATTTTTGCATGTGATTTTTATAATTTAAAGTTCATCAGGCTATTCTATTAATCATCTAGGATTTCCGAAATAATCGAATTCGATACAATAAAACCATCTTTAGTGAGGTTAAAACCGTTTTCAGTACATTCCACAAATCCAGGTGATAAAAACTTCTCAACCCTATCAATATATTTTTTAGGGAGTTTTTTGTTAAAACGTTCTTCAAAAGCTTGATAGTTTACTCCTTCGCTAAGTCTTAACCTTAGCATAAGATACTCGCTTTCATCACCGCCTCTTCCGTCGTTTACAATTTTACCGTTGTAAAAGTCTTCCTTTGAGCGATTGTAATAAAACCTCTCGCCTTCAATAAACGAATGAGCAGACGGTCCTATTCCTATATATTCTAAAGCGTTCCAATATTTTAAATTATGACGGCTTTCTTTACCGAGATTAGCAAAATTTGAAATTTCATATTGTGAAAAACCATATTTTTGTAAGCGTTGCACCAAAAGAAAATACAATTCTCTCTCTAAATCTTCATTTGGTAAATTAAGCCTCTTTTTTGTTATATGAAATTTTGTATTTTCTTCAATTTTTAATAAGTATCCCGAAATATGCGTTACACAAAGTTCCTTGCAGAAATCAATTGATTTTTGCAGGGAGCTTTCAGTCTGTTCGGGAATTCCCAGCATTAAGTCAAGTGAAATATTCGAAAAACCTGCTTTTTGCGCAAGCTTTACGGTGTTTTCTGCATCAAGTGCAGAATGTCTGCGTCCCAAAAGTTTTAATTCGTTATCATTTGCTGACTGCAATCCGATTGAAAGACGATTAAACCCTGCGTGAAAAAGCTTTTCAAAATCGAGAAAATTTCCGCTTGCCGGGTTAACTTCCAGTGTGATTTCTGAATCTTCTTTTAATAAAAAATTATTTTTAACGACAGAAAGTATCTCAATAAGACGTTCGGCGCCCAAAAGGCTTGGCGTACCGCCGCCGAAGTACAGCGTATCTGCCTGTCTGTTGAGTTCTTTTCCCCAACGATTAATTTCTTTGCATATTTGTTTTGTGTAGCGGTTAATTTCCGCTTCCGTTGCCTTATTTGAATAAAAATCACAATAAAAGCATTTACCGTCACAAAACGGAACATGAATATAAACACCTATATTTTTCATTTGTTCCCTCGATTTCCGCTTAATAATATTTTAACAAGTATTGCTAAAAGTAAATTCAATACACATAAAATCGTTAAATCTTCTACGAAAATCATATTCTTTTTTCACATTTTGTCAAGAAAATAAAATAAAACGATAAATTTTTAACAATTATGTAGAAAGCTATTTTCCTATTAAATATTTCTGGACTTTTTTGACGAATTATAGTATGATATATACCGTATGAATAGCTTATTCGTGTCAGTAATTTTTAGATTTGGGAGGATATATAATGCTGAAAAAAATCAGTACCATTCCGTTTAGTGGTACCAGCGAGCAAGAACAAATGCTCAAGGAAGTCATCAAAAAGCATATTGATGATCCAGGCGCAATTATGCCTGTACTTCAAGAAGCACAAGAAATTTACGGTTATTTACCCTATGAGGTTCAAGTCATGGTGGCTGAAGGCTTAAACAAGCCTCTTGAAGAAATATACGGAGTAGCCACATTTTATTCTCAGTTTTCGTTAACTCCAAAGGGCAAGTATGACATTTCTGTTTGTCTTGGCACTGCTTGCTATGTAAAAGGAGCAGGACAGATTATTGATAAAATCACTCAGATTATCGGAATTAGCGCAGATGAATGCACATCTGACGGTAAATTCTCATTAAACGCATGCCGTTGTATCGGTGCTTGCGGACTGGCTCCTGTAATGACAATTAACGACGATGTTTACGGTCGTCTTGAGCCTAGCCAGATTCCGGAGATTCTTGCAAAATATAAGGACTAAGCAATGAGAGAGTTATCCCTTAACGTAATGGACATTGTACAAAATTCTGTTACCGCAAAGGCTACTTTTATCGAGATAATTGTGAAAGAAATCACAAACGATTCTTTGCTGTCTATAAACGATTCTTTGCTGTCTATAATAATCAAAGATAATGGCTGCGGGATGTCAGAAAAACAGTTAAAAAACGTTACAGATCCGTTTTTTACGACAAGGACTACAAGGTCAGTCGGTCTTGGTATTCCGCTCTTTAAAATGGAGGCGGAACAGACTGGCGGAAGCTTTTCTATTGATTCCGAAATAGGATTAGGCACAACCCTAAAAGCAAACTTTGTTACGTCACATCTGGACATGACGCCACTTGGCAACATAAACTCCACGGTCAGCATATTAATCCGCTGCAATCCTGATATTGATTTTTTATACAGGCGCAGTATTGACGACAAAAGTTTTGATCTGGACACAAAAGAACTTCGTCAGGTTCTCGGGAATGATGTTCCTCTGAATTCCTCTGAAGTTATGCAGTGGATTGACGAATATTTAAAAGAGCAAACTCAAAATCTAATCGGAGGTAAAGATAACAATGAAATCATTGGCTGAATTACAAGCAATCAGAGATAAGGCAAAACAACAAATGAATATGCGCGGCGAACAACCTGATGCTATCAGAGTACTCGTCGGTATGGCAACTTGCGGTATTGCCGCAGGAGCAAAGCCTGTTTTAAATGCTTTTGTTGAAGAAGCAGCAAAAAGAAATCTCCAAAATGTCATCATTACTCAAACAGGTTGTATCGGCATTTGCCAGTTTGAACCTGTAGTTGAAATTGAAATTCCCGGTCAAGACAAAGTCACTTATGTAAAAATGACCCCTGAAAAGGCAGTAAGAATTGTCAACGACCATCTTGTTAATAATAATGTTGTTACCGAATATACAATCGGTGCTAATTCATAAGGAGGAAAATGAATGTTTCGTTCAAGTGTACTTGTCTGCGGCGGTACAGGATGTACCTCCTCAAATAGCGAAAAAATCATTGAGGCTTTAACAGCTGAAATTGCCAAAAAAGGCCTCGATAAAGAAGTTAACATCGTACGCACGGGATGTTTTGGTCTTTGCGCCGAAGGTCCTGTTGTTATCGTATATCCGGAAGGCAGCTTTTACAGCATGGTAAAAGTTGAGGATGTTTCTGAAATTGTAGAAGAGCATCTAATAAAAGGAAGAATTGTTCAGCGTCTTTTATATAAAGAAAATGCAGACGCCGACACAATTACTTCTTTGGCAAAAACAAATTTCTATGAAAAGCAAAAGAGAATCGCACTGCGTAACTGCGGTGTTATCAATCCCGAAGTTATTGACGAATACATTGCCATGGACGGCTATGCCGCTCTCGGCAAAGTTCTTACTGAAATGACTCCGCAACAGGTTATAGATGAAATCAAAGAATCAGGTCTCCGCGGCAGAGGCGGCGGCGGATTCCCAACAGGCGTTAAGTGGAGCTTAGCAGCATCTAATCAGGCAGATCAAAAATATGTCTGCTGTAATGCTGACGAAGGCGACCCCGGTGCTTTCATGGATCGTTCTGTTCTTGAAGGCGACCCTCATGCAGTTTTGGAAGCTATGGCTATTGCAGGTTATGCAATTGGAGCTTCAAAAGGTTACATATATATCCGTGCAGAATATCCAATTGCTGTTGAACGTTTAAAAATCGCCATTGAGCAAGCTCATAATTACGGGCTTTTGGGTGATGATATTTTTGGAACAGGTTTTAACTTTGATATTAACATCCGTCTTGGTGCAGGCGCATTCGTTTGCGGTGAAGAAACAGCTTTGCTTACATCAATTGAAGGCAACCGCGGCGAACCACGTCCCCGCCCACCGTTCCCTGCTGTTAAAGGCTTATTCCAAAAACCGACAATTTTAAATAACGTTGAAACATACGCCAACATTCCGCAAATAATTTTAAATGGTTCATCTTGGTTTAATTCAATCGGTACAGAGAAATCAAAAGGCACAAAAGTATTTGCACTTGGCGGAAAAATTAAAAATACAGGTCTTGTCGAAGTTCCAATGGGAACAACGCTTCGTGAGATTGTCGAAGATATCGGCGGTGGCGTACCAAACGGCAAGAAATTCAAAGCAGCACAAACAGGCGGTCCTTCAGGCGGATGTATTCCCGCACAGCATCTTGATATTCCGATTGACTACGACAACCTTATTTCAATCGGCTCTATGATGGGTTCAGGCGGACTCATTGTAATGGATGAAACCACCTGTATGGTCGATATTGCAAAATTCTTCCTTGAGTTTACTGTTGACGAAAGCTGCGGCAAATGTACTCCATGCCGTATCGGCACAAAGAGATTACTTGAAATGCTCGAAAAAATTACAAGCGGCAACGGTACAATGGAAGATCTCGATAAAATGGAAGACCTCTGCAGATACATTAAAGAAAACGCTCTTTGCGGACTTGGTCAAACAGCTCCGAACCCTGTGCTTTCAACACTCAACTTCTTCCGTGATGAGTATGAAGCTCATGTCAAAGACAAAAAATGTCCGGCTGGCGTTTGTAAATCACTGTTGAATTACGTTATTCTTACCGATAAATGCACAGGCTGCACAGCTTGCGCAAGGGTTTGCCCTGTAAACGCAATCAGCGGTAAAGTTAAGGAAACTCATACAATTGATTCCGCAAAATGCATTAAATGCGGCGCCTGCATGGAAAAATGCAGATTCGGCGCTATCATTAAACAATAAGAGAGAGGAGAAAAAAACATGGAAAATATGGTAAATATAAAAATTAACAATATGCCCCTCTCTGTACCTCAAGGCGCAACAATCTTAGAGGCGGCGAGAAAAGCCGGCATTCAAATTCCAACCCTTTGTTATTTAAAAGATATCAACCAAATCGGTGCATGCCGTATGTGCGTTGTTGAAGTAAAAGGAGCAAGATCTCTTGTAGCTTCCTGCGTATATCCTGTAAACGAAGGAATGGAAGTATTCACAAACACAGCAAAGGTTATTAAATCAAGAAAAACAACTCTTGAGCTTATTTTATCAAATCATGATAAAAACTGTCTTTCCTGCCTGCGCAATAATAAATGTGAACTTCAAAAAATGTGCGCTGATTTAGGGATTGAAGATTCTCACCGTTTTGAGGGAGAAAATCCTAAATTTGAAAAAGAAACATCTACACTTCACCTTGTTCGTGATAACAACAAATGTATTCTTTGCCGCCGCTGCGTAGCAGCCTGCGATGAACAGCATGTTGGAGTTATCGGAACAAATAACCGTGGTTTTGACACTGATATCGGATGTGCTTTCGAGAAAAAGCTTGCTGATGTTGCTTGTGTTTCCTGCGGACAGTGCACAGCTGTCTGCCCTACTGCAGCACTCACTGAGCGTGATGAATCACATACTGTTTTCGAGGCTCTTTCAGATCCTACAAAAACAGTTATCGTGCATACAGCTCCGTCTATCAGAGCAACTCTGGGCGAATGCTTCGATATGCCTATCGGTACAAACGTAAAAGGCAAAATGGTAGCTGCACTTCGCCGACTTGGGTTTGCCAAAGTGTTCGACACCGATTTCGGTGCAGACCTTACAATTATGGAAGAAGCTACTGAATTTATCGGCCGTGTACAAAACGGTGGAGTACTTCCGATGATTACATCTTGCTCACCTGGATGGATTAAATTCTGCGAGCATTACTATCCTGATCTTATTCCGAACTTGTCATCATGCAAATCTCCACAACAAATGACCGGTGCCATTATTAAAAGCTATTATGCTGAAAAAGAAGGCATTGATCCTAAAAATATTGTTGCCGTTTCTGTTATGCCTTGTACTGCAAAGAAATTTGAGGTAAAGCGTGATAATCAATCAGGCACAGACGGTATCCCTGATATCGATATTGCTATCACAACACGTGAGCTTGCCAGAATGATAAAAAATGCCCAAATCGACTTTGTAAATCTTCCTGATGAAGATTTCGATCCAGCTCTTGGTGTTTCCACAGGTGCTGCTGCTATTTTCGGCGCAACAGGCGGTGTTATGGAAGCAGCTTTAAGAACAGCGGCAGATACATTAACGGGTCAGGATTTAAAAGATATCGACTACAAAGAAGTTCGCGGAACGGACAACATTAAAAAAGCAAAATATAACATTGCAGGCCTTGAAGTCAAGGTTGCAGTTACAAGCGGTCTTAAGAACGCTGCAAAGCTCCTTGATGAAATCAGAGCAGGCAAAGCCGATTATCAGTTTGTTGAAATTATGTGCTGCCCTGGCGGATGCGTAAACGGTGGCGGTCAGCCAATTCAGCCTGCAAGCACTAAAAACTTTAATGACCTTAAGTCATTAAGAGCAAAAGCACTTTACGATGAGGATGAAGCTCAAACATTTAGAAAATCTCATCAAAGCCCGCTCATCAAGAAAATTTATGACGAGTATCTTGAGAAACCTGGTAGTCATAAGGCTCATAAGCTTCTGCATACAACCTATATCGCAAGAAGCAAATATTGATGTTTTTAATTGAGGGAAGATTTCTTCCCTCAATTTTTTTAAAACATAAATTAACCCTAAAAGCATAATGCTTTTAGGGTTTTAAAGTTTTTAGGTTAATTGCTATATATTATTTTATAAAGTCTTAAAGATTTAAAAGCTTTTGAGCGTTAATTCCAAAAATTTTCGCTTCATTTTCAGCAGAAAGATTAAAACTTTTTATAAATCTCATTTCTTCACGTGAACCGCTCCATGGCATATCGCTTCCAAATAGGATTTTGCCTGCGCCATGATTTTTTACAATGCGCATTGCCTGTTCTTTCGGCATATGACCGTAAGCGTAAGCAGTATCAAAATATATGTCTTTTCCCACAAGGTGTTGCTCAACACCGTACCACATCATAAAGCCGCCCCAATGTGCTGCTACTACCTTACCTCCGTTAAATGCCGGCAAGGCTTTTGCCATACGTTCGGGTGTGCAGTGAACAGGCTCGAAGAGTCCCAAGTCTACTCCTGCGTGAAAAACAGTGATGAGCCCTAGCTTTGCTGCTTTTTCATAAATCGGAAATACTTTTTCGTCATCAACAAAAAAATTCTGATAATCAGGATGAAGCTTTATCCCTTTTAATCCTGCTTCTGAGATACGATCAAGTTCCTCAAGAGCATCTTCCGCATCTGGGTGAACAGAACCGAAAGAAATAAACCTGCCTTGATTTAACTCAATAGCAAAATCGTTTACGCTTTTTTGCTGTTTGGGGTTCGTGGCAATATTCAAAACGACAGAGTAGTCAACATCGTTTTTCTTCAAATATTCCGATAAATTATCAGGTATTGAAAAAATCATCGGTTCAACATCACCTACATTATTAGATAATGTAGCAAGTGCTTTCTCGGCAATCTTTTCAGGAAAAGTATGAGTATGAAAATCGATTATCATGAAATTATCCTTCGTTTTGTATTTTCTGCATATCCTGTGCACGAATTGCCGTACGCATAATCTTTCCGCTTACTGTTTTTGGTAATTCACTTACAAAATCCACAACGCGCGGATATTTGTAAGGGGCCGTTACTCTTTTAACATGATTTTGCAGTTCTTTTTTGAGTTCATCAGAAGCGGTAAAGCCTTTTGCCAATACAATAGTTGCTTTTACAACTTGTCCACGAACAGGATCCGGTAAAGCCGTAATTGCGCATTCCAAAACACTTGGATGCTCCATTAAAGCGCTTTCAACTTCAAACGGACCGATACGATAACCCGAACATTTAATAACATCGTCATTACGTCCGACAAACCAAAAGTAACCGTCGGCGTCACGCCAAGCAGTATCGCCTGTGGAATAAACTCCGTTTTTCCATGATTTAT
>JAUZPX010000044.1 GCA_030705695.1 Bacillota bacterium | reverse complement strand
AATGTTTCTTCAACTTCATTTTCGGCTGAATTGCAAAGAGGAACGGTTTTTGATAATTCCATTGTTCCTTCTGTAATTGTACCTGTCTTGTCAAGGCAAAGAACATCGACTCTGGCAAGGCTTTCAATTGTAAATAAATCCCGCACTAATACCTTACGATTTGAAAGCCGAATAACGGCAATAGCCAAAACGGTACTTGTAAGTAAAACAAGCCCCTCCGGAATCATGCCAACAAGTGCAGCTACCGTGTTTACAACAGAACTTCTCAATGTTGCATCTTTTAAATGGAATTGATTAAAAAATAGAATTGCGCCGATTGGTACAATAATTATTGAAATATATTCAACTATTTTTTTGAGCGTTGACATAATTTCAGACTTTATTTTTTTAATATACTTTGCTCCGTCTAAAATTGTTGCAGCATAATTTTCCTTTCCGACATGTTCAACTTTTGCAACAACATTTCCACCAGTTAGGAAGCTTCCTGAAAGCAGCATATCCCCTTTTCCTTTATAAATAGTATCCGATTCTCCTGTAAGAAGTGATTCGTTAACATTACATTGATTCTCTAAAACAACAGCGTCGGCTGGAACCTGATCTCCTGCTTTAAGAATAATTATGTCATCAAGAACTATCTCTGAAATGTCGATTTCTGTCGTTTTTCCGCCACGAATAACCTTCACTTTATTTACGGCAATAATAGCTAGCTTATCGACAGCTTTTTTTGCTCTTATTTCCTGGGTAATACCAATTATAATATTTATTAAAATTACAAATAAAATCAATAAATTTTTATATGCGCCTACATATATAATAGCTGCGCCGAGCAAAATATTAATTAAATTGAATAAAGTGCAAATATTTTGGAAGAATATGTTTTTTAATGATTTTGTCGGCGGAGTAGTATCGAGATTTGTCAAGTGTTCGGCAAAACGACAATCTACTTGTTCTTGCGATAAACCTATATTCGGTTTTGGATCATATCTATTTAACTCCATAATATCCAAATTTGCCTCCAAAATTACTATGCTTGTACATTAACATAAAACCAAATGTTTTTCAAGTTTTCGGTATGTAAAATTGTTTGATTTTTGGGATTTCTGTCAATAACAGAAGATTAATTTTATTTTATCCGATAAAACGGTTATACATTGCCAAATTCATTTTTTCAAAAAGTTATTTCCCAGTCAATTATATCGATTTGGTGAAATAATAATCTTATGCAACAGCAAAGGAGGTGTATATGTTTGAAAAAATTTTTTAAAGGACTTTCTGTTGCTTTGTTTTTTGTCTGTTTAGCCCTGCTAATTACCTGCGGAAGCATTTCTATGTCTATGCCGTCAACATATTATGTGACGAATTTTTCGGAAAATCAAACTGAATTTAGCTTCCCTGTTTCTTTGCATGCTTTTCAAAACAGTGCAGTTACCGCTACTTCGCTAAGCAACGACAAAAAAGAATTCAACGGCGATTTAATGCTTATGAATATTATTCCCTTAAAAAATATAAAAATTGATTTAATTAACGAACACAAGATAATTCCCTGCGGCACACCTTTCGGTGTAAAGATGTTTACAGCAGGCGTTATCGTAGTAAAAATAGATGATATAAATTATAATGGAAAAACAACTTCACCCGGAAAAAACGCCGGATTGAAAAAGGGAGATATTATCTCAAAGATAAACAATACAAAAATTGATTCTAACGAAACGTTTATGGATATAATGAGTAAAAATGACGGTTCTCCTCTTCATTTGGAAGTTTTCAGAAACGGTACAAAAATGAATTTAACACTTAAGCCTGCACAAACTTCCGAAGATGGCGACTATAAGGCAGGAATTTGGATACGAGACAGTTCAGCAGGAATCGGCACTATAACTTTCTATGATCCGTTTCACAGTCAATTCGGAGCATTGGGACACGGAATTTGCGATGTTGATACCGGCGATTTAATGCCTTTGGCTCACGGCGAAATTGTTGGAGCAACTATCAGCAGCGTTACAAAAGGTGTTCCGGGTTCTCCCGGCGGACTTAACGGATATTTTAAAGGAAGCTCACCTATTGCTAATGTGGAAAAAAACTGTTCATCAGGCCTTTACGGAGTTATGCAAAACTGTCCGTCAAACAACAAACCAATTGATATTGCCATGAAACAGGAAATAAAAACAGGTTATGCTCAAATTTTAACAACAATTAACGGAGAAACACCGAAATATTATGATATTCAAATCGAAAGTATTAATTACAAAGATACTTTTGAAACAAAGAATATGGTTATAAAAATTACTGATCCTGAGCTTCTAAAGCAAACAGGAGGAATTGTACAAGGTATGAGCGGTAGTCCGATAATTCAAAACGGTAAATTTGTCGGTGCCGTTACACATGTTTTTATTAACGATCCGACACAAGGTTACGGAATTTTCGCAGAAAAAATGATGGAGAATATTAACGAAAACAGTAAAAAATCTATAGCTCCAGCAGCTTAAAAAAAAATTAAAAAAAGTTTGTGTAATCTCTTGCTATATTTACCAATATATGGTAGTATTACCCCAACAAATAAAATTTTGGGGGAAATATCAATGGAAAATAAGAAAATTAAAATGCTGATTTCTGAAGATTATGGTGAATTCACTCGTGAGCACGGTCATGTCCTTATGAATTTCAACATTCATTCTTCTTTTTGCAACAAGGACGGTGTTGAAGTTCTCGACCGAATTGCCATGGAACAACCTGATGTCGTCTTAATTGATATGTTTATGACAAGAGTCGACGGCATAAGCGTGATTCGTTCAATGAAACGTAATAACCCAAATAATTTACCCTTGTTTATAGTTTTTTCGAGTTTTAACAGTTCAATTCTTGAGCATGAGGTAATGTCTGCAGGTGCGTCATATTTTGTTTTAAAACCATATAATATAAATGATCTTGCCGAAAATATAATCAGATTGTTGAATTCAAATAAGAGTGAACAAACTATAGTTAAAAATCCCCCTTATGTTATAAAACAAGATAGCTTTGGAATGGAAATTAAGGTAACGGATATTCTTCATCAAATTGGAGTGCCTGCTCATATTAAAGGTTATCATTATCTTAGAGACGCAATCATAATGTCTGTTGAAAAACCGGAAATAATCAATGCTGTTACAAAACAACTTTATCCGTCTGTTGCGAAAAAGTTTGAAACAACATCTTCAAGAGTCGAAAGAGCAATTCGCCATGCCATTGAGGTTGCATGGGACAGAGGCGACGTAGACATCTTGAACTCATATTTTGGATATACGATTCACAATAGCCGAGGTAAACCAACAAACAGCGAATTTATTGCTATGATATCCGATAAGCTTCGTCTTCAGATTAAAACAGCGAGTTAAATAAAACTCCTCCGCTCTATTTCTATTAGGCGGAGGAGTTTTATTGACAAACTTTGTTTTCACGATATACTGTATATATAGTTGATTAATTCCATTTATTTCTTATTTTCTATCTATATAATTTATAATTTTCGGGGTGATATACATGACTAAACGTAAATTTGATGTAACCGGAATGAGCTGTGCAGCTTGTGTCAATCATATAGAAACATCTGTAAAGGCTCTTAACGGTGTTTATTTAGCTAATATAAATTTGCTTACAGGTATTATGATAGTAGAATTTGATGAAACACTCATTAATGAAACTATGATTATTGCTGCTGTTGTAAATTCGGGATACGGTGCTGATCTTCATGATAAAAAACCTGAAAAGGAAACTAAACAAGAAAACATATCCCCTATTTTACAAGAAGCAAAAAACTTAAAAAATCAGCTCATATTTTCAATTGTATTTTTAATCCCATTATTTATTTTGTCGATGGGTAATATGATGGGTTTATCATTTGGAATGCAAAACAATCCGTTTGCATTGCCGTTTACGCAATTCTTATTTATAATTCCTATTATATTTATAAATAAACGGTATTTTATCAGTGGATTTAGGGCATTGATATCACGTAAGCCAAATATGGATTCGCTTATTGCAATTGGCTCCTCTGCGGCAATAATTTTTGGAATAAGTCAATTATATAATATCGGAAATACTTTGTATATTGACTTAACTAATCACTTTGGCAGCTTTTCCATGCCAACTATTCATGTCGATCTCTATTTTGAGTCTGCCGGAATGATCTTAACTCTTATCACTGTAGGAAAATACCTTGAAAGCCTTTCAAAAACAAAAACATCAAACGCAATTACAAAGCTTATTGAACTTGCCCCAAAAACTGCATTTGTTGAAAGAAACGATGAAGTGATTGAAATACCTGCTGAGCAAGTGTCTGTTGGAGATATTGTTATTGTTAAAAGCGGACAAGCTATCCCTGTTGACGGCGTAATACTTGAAGGTGAAGCAACAATTGATGAATCCGCAATTACAGGTGAAAGCATTCCTGCTGAAAAAATAAGCGGTGACCCTGTTATCGGAGCAACAATATTAAATGCTGGATTTATAAAAATAAAAGCGCAAAAAGTCGGAGAAGATACAACACTTTCAAGCATTATTTCACTTGTTGAAGAAGCATCTTCAAGTAAGGCACCAATTGCCAGAATGGCTGATACTATAAGTAATTATTTTGTTCCCGTAGTAATAGGTTTAGCTGTTATTACTACAATAGTATGGCTTATTTGCGGTGCTGCATTAGGTACGGCACTCTCTTTTGGTATTTCAGTTTTGGTAATTTCCTGCCCTTGTGCTCTTGGGCTCGCAACTCCGACAGCAATAATGGTCGGGACAGGTATCGGAGCACAAAACGGAATATTAATTAAATCTGCCGAAGCTCTTGAAAACGCACATAAAATTGATACTGTCGTACTTGACAAAACAGGAACAATAACAGAAGGAAAGCCAACTGTTACAGATGTTTTCTCAATTCCTCCTCTTAACGGCGAGAATTTATTAAAGCTAGCTGCTTCAATCGAAATTAAATCAGAACATCCTCTTGGAATTGCAATTGTAAAAGCTGCTATACAAAGAGAAATGGAATTTTTTGAAACAGATTCTTTTAATACTCTTCCGGGAAAAGGTGTCGAAGCAAAAATTGAAGGAAGAAAATTTTATGGCGGTAATATTCGTTTAATAAATGAAAAAGAGATTGATATCTCAAAATACAATGAAAAAACTCAAGCATTTGCAAAAGAAGGAAAATCCGTTTTGTATTTTTGCGATGATACTCAACTCCTTGGAATAATTGCTGTTGCTGATACTGTGAAAGAATCAAGTAAACTTGCAATTGATAATTTTAATAAAATTGGTATTGAACCTATAATGCTTACTGGCGATAATAAAATTACTGCAGAAGCTGTGCGTTCTCAGTTGCAAATCAGCAAAGTTATCTCAGATGTTCTTCCTCAGGAAAAAGAGAAAGTAATTGAAAGTTTAAAAAATAACGGTGCTGTTGTAGCTATGATTGGCGATGGAATTAACGATTCACCCGCACTTGCTTGTGCGGATATAGGCATAGCAATAGCTTCTGGAACGGATATTGCTATTGATGCTGCAAACATCGTGCTTATGAAAAGCGATCTAAATTCAGCTGTTACAGCAATTTCGTTAAGCCGTGCTGTTGTTATAAACATTCGTGAAAACTTATTCTGGGCATTTATATATAATTTAATTGGTATTCCTCTTGCGGCAGGCGTATTTTACAATTTGCTCCACTGGAGTTTAAACCCGATATTTGCTGCTTTGGCAATGAGTTTAAGCTCGCTTTGCGTTGTTACAAACGCACTTAGATTGCGTCATTTCGACCCTAAAAAGCTTCATTATAAATCTGAAAACAAACTTCATAAAAATATCTTAAATCATGATTATAATAATGAAAACATACAACAAAAACCTGAAATACAAACAGAAGAAAATTCAAATGAAACTAATGAAGATAATTTTGAAGAACCAAAATCACCTGAAACAGAAACTTCTATAACGAACGACAAAGAAATTTCTACATCAGAAAATACAAATAAAACAGATAAAAAAAGCGTTTCTGAAAAAGATTTGGATGATACAACAGAAATTTAACCTGATTCTCAAAATGAAAGTTAATTATTTTTGATTAAAGCAAAATTTATTAATAACTTTTGCCTTGTGATACATTTAGAAAAATGATATAATTGTCAACAAATTTAAAAATCGGAAGTGGTTTCAGAGTGCAAGATTATCCCTATCCACAATTTCAAAATAATTACGGTTATATTAATCAATTTCCAAATTATCCAACTATTGATTATGAGAAAACCGTAAAACGCATTAAAGCAAAATCAGATTTTAACACTGTTGGAATTGCTGTAATTACTTATTTTTTATGTTTTCTTATTATTACTTTAGTTATTTTAATATCGATTTTTGGACTTAATGGTCTTTCAAATCTTGATATACCTTCATCGTTTGAGTCTTTGATTGACGGCACTGTTTCATTATTATCTTTATTTGTTTCTACCATAATAATTTGTGCAATCAAGAAAATTCATCCTCGAGAATTTATTTCTTTTCGGCGCGATAAAAGTGTCAATATCGCATCTGTCATTTTTATTGGAATAAGTATTTGTATGTTAGCAAATTTAGCAACAAGTTTATTGGCTTCAAATCTTAATATGTTTGGACTTAACTATACAATACCAGATACTACACAATTTAATTCTCCATTCGACATTGTTACTGCTATATTTTCCGTCTGCGTTGTGCCTGCATTTGTTGAAGAATTTGCTTTCAGAGGATTTATTTTGCATTCTTTGCGTAAACATGGTGATAGCTTTGCAATTTTTGCATCTGCACTGTTATTTGGGCTTTTACACGGAAACTTTACACAAGCACCTTTTGCATTTATTGTAGGACTTGTACTAGGATATGTCGTAGTGAAAACAAATTCGCTTTTGCCTGCAATGTTAATACATTTTTTTAATAACTTTTATTCGGTAGTTATGGATTTCATAAGTAATCTAAATTTTATTACGAGCGAAGTTTTTTCTATAATTTCTGATGCAACATTAATTGCAATAATTATTATTGGAATAGTCTTGTTTGCAAAAATAGCAAAAAAACAAAAAAGCTTCTTTAAGCTTCAAAAGCAAGATTTGATCTTTAATTTTAAACAAAACACAAAAATGTTTTTTAGCAGCGCTGGAGTAATTGTTGCAATAATATTTACACTTAGCGAAGCTGTTTACAGTATGATTACTGTTATGCTTTCTTCACGATGAATAACGATTATTTTATGAGAGAAGCCCTAAAGCAAGCGCAAATTGCTTATTCTATAGGCGAGGTACCTGTAGGAGCCGTGGTTGAATATAAAAACGAAATTATTGCTTATGGTTACAATAAGCGTGAAACCGAAAAAAACGCACTTTATCATGCCGAAATAATGGCAATTGACAATGCATGCAAAGTACTTCACGGTTGGCGATTGTGGCAATGCAAGCTTTATGTAACATTAGAGCCGTGTCCAATGTGTGCCGGCGCAATTATAAACGCAAGGATTCCCGAAGTGGTTTTCGGTTGCTCTGATTTAAAAAATGGCTCTTGCGGTTCGGTTATTAATTTATTTGATCTTCAGTATAATCACAAGCCGACTGTTACAGGTGGTGTACTAGAAAACGAATGCTCTGAAATTCTATCTGATTTTTTTAAAAATCTACGTAAAAAAAGTTAAATCTCCTGAAAGAAAATCTTTCAGGAGATTTTTATTTTAAGAGTGAAATTAAATTTCACACATTAGCCTATGGAATTATCAATGCTATCATTGCTGCTATTGCTGCTACTATCGGTACTGTCTGATGTACTTGAATGCTTTGACTCTGCAAGTACAACACCTATTGTTAAACTACTACTGTTACGAACTATTCCGAGTTTAGCAGTATCACCGACTTTTAACTTATTTAGCTGCGTTTTCAATTCCGTTGTGGTTGTCACTTTTACCCCGTTAATTGAAACAATTTCGTCGCCTCGTTGTACTCCTGCTTTTGAGGCATTATCAGATGTAACACTTTCTACATAGCATCCCTGTTCTGATACTCCGTACATTGCGGCCATTTCATTGGAAGTTACATCAACAAGCGATACTCCAAGCTCTACCCTGCCACGAACATAACCGTATTTTTTCAAATCTCCTAAAATATTTGCAACATCATTTATCGGAATAGCAAACCCAAGACCTTCAATGTTATTTCCTGATGACTTTGCAACAACCAGACCAACTAGCTCACCTTTTCCGTTAAACAAACCGCCTCCTGAGTTACCAGGGTTAATAGCTGCATTTGTTTGAATAAGGTTCATTGAAACATTATCAAGAACAATAGTTCGGTTTAATGCGCTAATAATACCGTCTGTAACAGTGCCACCAAGTTGTCCTAGCGGATTACCTATTGCTACGGCTTTTTGACCAACAACAATTTTATCAGAATCACCGAATACCACTGTCTTTAAACCAGTTGCATTAATTTTAACAAGTGCACAATCAACAACAGTATCATAGCCGACAAGCTTTGCTGAATAATTTTTTCCATCACGCAAAGTAACTGTAATTTTAGTTGCACCCGAAATAACATGATGGTTTGTAAGAATGTATCCGTCACTGGAAATTATTACTCCGCTACCAGCACCAGATGTGATATACTGATTTGAAAAACCACCGGTCTGTACAGATTCCGTTTCAATTTCAACAACAGCGTCCGCAGTTTGTTTAACAATGTCACTTGTCGAGAGATCATCATTTACTTTGTCATCGCCTGCTGTTGTATCTACCACACGTTGAATAGTCAGGTCGCTGCCTGTAACACTGCTTCCGCTGTCGCTTCCGCTTGCCATAAGTTTATTGGCAAGGAATCCGCCTCCAAATCCAATAAGTCCTGAAGCTACAATACAAATGCAAAGAACAATCGCCAAAGATCTTCGTGTAACATTCTGGCTTTTCTTTTCTTTCTTTGTCATTGTTTCTATTGTTGCATAAGAGGAAAAAGTATTTTGTTCTTCAAAGCCATTTGTATTTTGCTGGTTATCTGGCATTGTAAATAAATCATTTTCATGACTTTTATAAGGATTTATAAACAAATCTTCTTCATCAGGCTTACTGTTATACATATTTGAATATGAATTAACATGCGATGAAAAATCATTTGAATAGTTTGTCCTATTGTTTTCCTCGCTTTGAATAGGAATTGAGTCAGTGTTTGGATTTGAAAATTTAGAATTCTCAATTCTAGGATCATTTTTTACATCCGGAGTATTGTTATTGATAGGTATATTACTATCAGCATAATTATTCTCAAACGGATCATATCGATTTTCATTCATGATAAATACCTCCATATTGTTCAGATATAATTTTCTGAAACTAAAAATATCATACCCGCGTTTTGTGACAATTTCTTGATGTGAAAATGAAAAACTTGAAAAAAACAAAAATAAACCTGTGAAAAAAGACACGCCGTTGTTCGGCGTGTCTTTATAAAAACAGATTTATGCCTTAGCTTTACTCTTGTTTTTTGATAATCTTGCACTTTTTGCAGCTTCAAGTTTCTTTGTTTTATGATTTTCCCAAATAACAAAGAGTGGTCCTGCAATAAAGATGGATGAATAACATCCTGTAATGATACCGACAACCATCGGAAGAGCAAATGTTACAACAGAACTCAAGTTATAGCTTAATGCAAAAATAAGAACTGTTGTAATTGCAATTAATGTTACAAGTGATGTGAAGATGGATCTTCTAATAACCTGTGTAACACTCAAATTGAATACCTGAGCCAAATTCATGTTTTTACCTTGCAATGAACGATTTTCTCTTACACGGTCAAATACGATAACCGTATCGTTAAGCGAGTAACCGAGAATCATTAAAGCAACAGCGATAAAGTTTTGATCAATCGGCATTTTAAATACAATAAATGTAAAGTAAATTATAAATACGTCATGAACCAGAGCAATGATTGACGTAACACCTGCCGACAAACCGCCAATCTTTCTAAATCGGAAACCGACATAAAGAATCAGCAATATACATGCAAGAACTAAAGCAACCAAACACTTTAAAAAGAATTTTGTACCCATAGTCGGCTCAACAGAGTTTGAAGAACTGTACTTAAAGCTATCTTTTGGGAATGCAGCTTTAATAGCATTTGTAAGCTTTGTTTGGTCAGCAGGAGAAATTGCTTTATTACCTGCAAAGTTAATTGAAGTTGTGTAATTATCACTTGTAGAAGTAGTCTGTGCCAAGTTCTGTGATACAGATACTGTTACATCAACGCCCATAGCTTTTGTAACAACATCTTTAATTTTTGCCTGGTCAACTTGGTTTGCAGAAGTGTAGTTTACAATAGCACCGCCCTTAAACTGGATGTCCAATGAAGCACCAAAAATAATATTACAAATAATACCGATTACCATAAGAGAAATGGAAACACCAAAAAATATTTTTTGTTTTCCAATAAAATCAATTATTTTAGTATTCATTGTTTTGCACCTCCTACACCAAAGAACCAGTTTTTACGGAAAATCTTAAATCTGGAAACTGACTTCAGCATTAATCTGGAAGCACCTACACCCATGATAAAGTTGGAGAAAACGCCCATGAGTAATGTGTAACCGAATGAGTAAATCGTTCCTATTGTGGAAACACCGAAAATAACTGAAAGAATATTTGCAGGTCCAAAGACAAGAAGTAAAATCAACGAAACAATTACAATTGTTATGTTACCATCAAAAATAGCCGTGAAACTGCGTTTTGTACCTTTATCAATAGCACCGTCAATCGTTTTACCGCTTCTCAATTCTTCAGAAACACGCTCAAACGTAATAATGTTGGCGTCAGCACCAATACCTATAGATAGAATAATACCAGCAATACCTGGTAATGTCATTGTAAAGCTTGGGAATACGGTAAAGAATCCGGTAATAAATGCAATAGAAAGGGCAAGTTGTCCAGTTATTGCAAATGCAGCTACAAGACCCTGCAGTCTATATACAAATAACATAAATAATAAAATCAATATAAGTGCAACTACTGCAGCATAACCCATTGCAGTTAATGAAGATACACCGAGCGTTGGGCTTACAGCACCATAGCTGGCAGTTGATAGTTTAAAAGGAAGCGCACCAGCGTTAATTTGGTCTGCAAGTTTTTTTGCTTGATCTGCTGTAAAGCTTCCTGAAATTTGTGCTGAACCGCTTGGAATAACTTCATTAACATTTGCAGCAGAAATTTCAACATCATCCATTGTAATTGAAATAGTCTTTTGCAAATATTTAGTAGTAATATCCTTAAAAACATTTGCATCTTTCAATTCAAGGTTAACGACATAATTGTTTGTTTTTGAATCAAGTTGAACAGAAGCATTTTTTACATTGCTGCCTGTCATAAGAACAGTCTTTGTTTCTCCGGTTGGAGTCTTTTTACTGCCGTCTGTTGTCTGATCAGCATAACTGTCACCGGGATGGAATTGCAAATCAGCCGTTGCTGAAATTTCATTTAAAGCTGTTTCCGGATTAAAATCAGTTTCATCGCTTTTCCACGGGAAGCGAACAATAATTCTTTGGTTCGGATAATCGGAATAAAGCTCATAGTCTGTGATGTTGTTTTGAGTTAATCGCATTCCGATAATTTGCTTTGCGGAATCAATTTGTTCCGGAGTAGCATTTTTGATATCTTTAGGTTTAAAGGTAGCTTCGACTCCTCCTCTAATATCAATTCCCCATCTAATGTCGCTTACACCTTTAATATAGGTGTCCTTAATATCACCGTGATAAGAATGCACGCCAAATATAGCTGCATAACTTAAGCACAGGATAAGGAGGGCGACGATGAAGAACACGGGCTTCGGGACACGTTTCATGCGCATTTCCTCCAATACTAAAAATAAGATCGTGCAATGCAATAAGCATATATCCACATATTGCCACTGCACAACATAACAGGATAATTATATGATTTTGTTTGACAAAAGTCAATCAAAATATATTATTTATCTTAACAAATCGCACTTTTTTTTATTAATAATTATTTGTTTTTAAAATATCTTGACAAAATAAAAAGATAGTGTAAGAATAACGACAACTAAGACGTTTAATTAATAAAAATTAAATTATTTAATCGCAGAATATTTTTTTACATTATATCAAACGCTTATGTATGAAGTAACATTCTTTCCTCATATGTGAACTCTGCATTATATTTGTAGGGTGAATAGCCTTACATTAAATTAAATAAATCTTAATCTTGGGGGTTTGGCAATGAAAAATGTAATTGAAATCAACAAGCTAACAAAGTACTATGGACACAACCGTGGAATTACTGATGTTTCTTTTGATGTACATGAAGGCGAAATTTTTGGATTTATCGGACCAAACGGAGCAGGTAAATCAACTACAATTCGAACGCTTTTGGCTCTAATCTACCCTACTTCGGGTGAGGCAAAAATATTTGGTTTAGACTGTATAAAGTCTGCTCCTGAGATAGCAAAAAGAGTAGGCTATCTGCCCAGTGAAGTTTTCTATTATGACGGTATGAAAGTCATTGATTTATTAAAATATTCTGCCAGTTTCTATAAAAAAGATTGCAGTGAACGCATCAAATCATTGTCTGAGCGTATGAATCTCGACTTAAACAAAAAAATCGATGATCTTTCTTTCGGAAATAAGAAAAAGGTCGGAATCGTACAAGGACTTCTACACTCCCCCGACTTAATAATTCTTGATGAGCCAACAAGCGGACTTGACCCATTGATGCAGCAGACGTTCTTCAATTTATTAGAAGAAGAAAACAAGCGTGGGGCAACAATACTTATGTCATCACATGTTCTTAGTGAGGTCCAGCGTCTTTGCGGACGTGTTGCAATTATTAAAGACGGTAAGATTGTTACTGTAGATTCAATTGCATCACTAAAAGAAGAAAGTTATAAACGCTTTAAATTCATTATGAAAACAGAAGTTACTCCTGATTTCTTTAATGTTACAGGCGTAAATGATTTAAAAGTTGACGGAAATGAACACAGCTTTATCTTTAAAGGCGATATAAATTTGATTACAGAAAAACTAAGCGGTATTAAAATTATTAATATGTGGGCAGATGAGCCTGATTTGGAAGAAATATTCATGCATTATTATTCAAAGGGGGAATAACCGTGAATATTTACAGATTTGAACTTAAGTCAAATTTCAAATCATTTCTTGTTTGGGTTTTATGCTTAAGTTTTGTAACGATAGGCTATATGGCTTTTTTCCCGATGATTCACGATTCAATTGGTGACTTCACAAAAATGTTAAATAATTTTAATCCGATTTTAAAAGATGCAATGGGTATTGCAACTTCAACATTTTCAACAGCAATTGGTTTTTACGGATTTGTATTTATTTATGTATCGCTTATGATGGCGATTCAGGCTATGAACCTTGGGATAGGTATTCTTTCAAAAGAAGAACGTGAGCGCACTGCTGATTTCCTTATAACGAAACCTGTTTCAAGAATTACAATAGTATCTTCAAAGTTATTGGCTGCACTTACTGTTTTTCTTGCAACCGATATTATCTTCTCGATTGTAACGTATATCCAGTTATCAAATATATCAGATGAAAATGTTTTAAAACCATATTTATTAATTAATCTATCGTTGCTTTTTATTCAGATTTTGTGTTTTTCAATTGGATTTTTTATTTCAACGATTCTTAAAAAGATTAGAGCTGTATTGCCTATATCTCTTGGCATAGTCTTTGCATTTTTCGCAATCTCCCGTTTTCTTATTAATGATGATAATAAGGTTGCCAAATACTTTTCACCGTTTAGCTATTTTGATACTAATAAGATAATTAAAGATAATACGCTCGACATTACCTCGGTAGTTGTCTTTGCGGCAGTCGTTATTGTGTGTATTTCGGCAAGCTATGTTCTGTATCATCGAAGAAATGTTCACTCTGTGTAAGGGGGCTTAGCTATGAATATTATTAAACGAGAATTGCGTTCTAACCGCAAAAGCTTAATTATTTGGGCAATCGTAATGTTTTTTATGGCGTATGCCTGCATGAATAAATATAGTGCAGGAAACGCAATACCCGGCGGGTTTAACGAATTGATGAAAACATTACCGCTTGGAATGCAAAAAATGCTCGGAGTAGGCGTTTTTGACCTTTCAAATCCAATAGATTATTACGCAATTTGCTTTCCATATCTAGCACTGCTAACCTGTATTCAGGCAGTAATGCTTGGTGCTTCGGTCATATCTAAAGAAGAGCGTGATAAAACTACTGAATTTTTAATGGTAAAACCTGTTTCACGGGAACAAATATTAACATCAAAATTCATTGCTTCATTTGTGATT
>JAUZPX010000043.1 GCA_030705695.1 Bacillota bacterium | reverse complement strand
TGTTATTTCAAGCAAATCGTTAAAAGATTTTGCAACATTTACGGCGTCTTGTCCTGTCATGGCGTCAACAACGAGCAAAATTTCGTGCGGTTCAACTTCGTCTTTTATGTTTTTCAGCTCATTCATAAGCTGTTCGTCAATGTGCAAACGTCCTGCTGTATCTAAAATTACGATATCGTTTCCGTAATCTCTGGCATGCTTGATAGCTTCTTTTGCGATTTTAACAGGATTTTCAGTACCCATTTCAAAAACAGGAACTCCAGCTTTATTTCCGACGACTTTCAATTGCTCGATAGCCGCAGGGCGATAGATGTCGCAGGCAACGAGGAGCGGACGGTGGCCTTCGCTTTTAAGCATCATAGAAAGTTTGCCGCAATGCGTTGTTTTACCTGAACCTTGTAAACCGCAGAACATTAAAACCATTGGGGGTTTTGAGGGGCTTGCCAGTTTTGCTTGATCTCCGCCCATCAGAGATGTAAGTTCTTCGTTAACGATTTTAATTACCATTTGTGCAGGTGTCAGGCTTTCCATCACGTCGGCACCAACGGCTCGCTCGGTAACGGTATTTGTAAAGTCTTTTGCAACTTTATAGTTTACATCGGCTTCCAGAAGCGCAAGACGCACTTCACGCATGGCTTCTTTCACGTCGGCTTCGCTGAGTTTTCCCTTTGAACGCAGCTTTTTAAAGGCGGCGTTAAGTTTTTCGGACAGGCCTTCAAATGCCAATGTGATCATTCCTTTTCTAAATTGTTATTCTTCAATCGAATCAGCAATGCGGATAATATCCGATGCCGATTTGTGAATTTCTTTATTATTTTTCGCTTCAAAATCAATTTTGTGAGCTATTTTTTTAATCTCGGCAATATTTTTGGCAGTTTTTTCAAAACGAGCAATCATACCAAGACGTTCTTCCATATAAAAAAGCTCTTTTTCGCAACGTTTTATAATATCCCGTACACCCTGCCTGGATATACCTATAATCTCTGCTATTTCGGCAAGGCTAAGATCATCGTTATAATAATAATCCATTATTTCATTTTTACGGTCGGACAAAAGCTTGCCGTAAAAATCAAGATGAATTGAAATACTTACATTTTTTTCCAAAATTCATTGCCCCTGTAAAGCAAATCTATTTACACCATCAAGATTATACATTTATTTTGAGAGTGTGTCAAGCTATATTACTGAAAATATAAATTCTGTATTAGCACTAATTTTTCCTATTTGTTGTTAAAAATATCAATCGCTTTTACTTGGAAAACACTGTGAGTTATGCTCTTTTAACAAAAAATAAAAGCAAAAGAGAAAGTTATTTATTTCTAGTGATTTTTTTGTACTATTGTGATATAATATCTATAAATAATTTTGATAATTTTATATTCTTTAACCGATAAATAAATTTTTATTTAAGCAAAATTCAATCCAGAGGAGAATGTGTTCTGGAACAGATACTTAATATTGACAGAATGGAGCAAGCCGTCGCATTATTCGGGAGCTTTGACGAGAATGTTAAATTAATTGAAAATGAATATTCCGTCAGCATACTTGGTCGTGGCAGCGAGCTTAAAATTTCGGGGGATGCTGAAAATGTATCCAATGCCGCAAAAGTAATTCACAGTCTGCTTGTTCTTATAAATCGAGGAGAGGCTTTAAGCGAGCAAAATGTTCGATATTGTTTTGCGCTTGTCAGCGACGGAAACGAAGATAAAATTGAGCAGCTTGCTTCAGACTGCATTTGCATTACTTCAAAAGGCAAACCTGTAAAAGCCAAGACTATCGGTCAAAAAAATTATTGCAATGCAATTAAAAATAATACAATCACGATAGGTGTCGGTCCTGCTGGCACAGGAAAAACCTATCTGGCAGTAGCAAGCGCGTGTAATGCGTTCAGAGCAAAGGAAGTTAACAGAATAATTCTAACTCGTCCGGCGGTGGAAGCAGGCGAAAAGCTAGGCTTTTTACCGGGCGATCTGCAAAGTAAGGTTGACCCTTATCTTCGTCCCCTGTATGATGCGCTTTTCGATATGCTTGGTGCTGAAACATACCATAAATATTTAGAGCGTGGCAATATTGAGGTAGCTCCCTTGGCGTATATGCGAGGAAGAACACTTGATGACAGTTTTATTATTCTTGATGAAGCTCAAAATACCACACCCGAGCAAATGAAAATGTTCCTTACCCGCTTAGGGTTTAATTCTAAAATGGTTATTACAGGAGACATCACACAGATTGACCTTCCTGGAGGAGTTCGGTCAGGGCTTAAAGAATGTGTGAAAATCCTGAAAAATATTCAAGACATTGCAAGTGTTACATTTAATGAAAAAGATGTAGTGCGGCATAAGCTGGTTCAAGATATTATTAAAGCATATGAAAAGAATGAGGAGGCAAAGCATAACAAATGACAGAGAATAAATTACGGGTTATTATCACAAACAAACAAAAGCAAGTGAAAATTCCCACAGGCATGCGTCTGCTGATTCGCCGCTGTTGCAATGCTGTGTTGCAGTCTGAAAACTTTAAGGGCATTGCCGAAATCAGTATTTCACTTGTGGATAACGAACAAATTAAAGAACTTAACAAACAATATCGTGATAAGGACATTGAAACTGACGTGTTGTCATTCCCTATGGGCGAAAACGGCGTGTATAACATTGACCATACAACAGGAGCACAAATCCTCGGTGATGTTGTAATCTCCATGGAGAAAGTTGTGGAGCAAGCCAATCGTTACGGGCACAGTCTCCAGCGTGAAGTTGGTTATCTTACAGCACATTCGGTTCTGCATCTTTTGGGATATGACCATGAAGAACCGTGGGAACGTGTACATATGCGTGAAAAAGAAGAGATGATTATGGATAAGCTTGGGCTGCCTGCATCCCAAAGCTATATTCTTGATAACGAAAAATGAGATTTCTAAAGTCACTTAAATTTGCATTTTGCGGTTTTGCTCATGCGATTAATTACGAACGAAACATGAGAATTCATACAGTATTTGCACTGTATGTTTTAGTGTTTGCACACTTTTTTAATTTGTCTAGGGCATCATGGGCAGTACTACTGTTATTGATAGCGATGGTGCTTTTTACGGAAATGATAAACACATGCTTTGAAGAGCTTTGCGATATGCTTTCAAAAGAATATAATCATCACATCAGAATTATTAAAGACGTGGCAGCAGGTTCCGTTTTGGTATTTGCTGTTTTTGCGGTGATTATAGGATTTATCTTGTTTTGGCGTGTTAATATTTTAATGCATATTATACATGTGTTTTTGTATAATCCTATGTATCTTGCCATACTTATTTTATCTTTAATTATTTCTGCAATATATGTTCATCTAGGGCCAATTGGAATAATAAAAGTATTTAAAAATAAAAAATAACTGTTTAGGAGAAAACCATTGACAGAAATCCAAAATAAAACCGCATTCATTGCCATTGTCGGCAGACCAAATGTAGGAAAATCTTCTATTTTAAATCAGCTTTTAGGGCAGAAAATCGCAATAGTATCAAACAAACCTCAAACCACCAGAACTCGTATTATGGGAGTTCTGACGGAAAACGATTTGCAGCTTGTTTTTATCGATACGCCAGGACTTCACAAGCCAAAAACTCAGCTTGGGAATTTTATGGTTCGTTCCATTACCGAAAGCGTGGCGGGAGTAGATGCCTGTCTTCTTGTTGTGGAAGCGGACAAGCCTGTTTCACCAGCTGATTTAGATTTGATTGAAAAATTCAAAACATTGAAAATTCCTGCAATTCTTGCAATAAATAAAATCGATTTGGTAAAAGAAAAATCTGTGATTATGAAGCAGATAATGGATTATAATCTTTTATATCCGTTTGCTGCAATCGTTCCAGTTTCCGCCGAAACGACGAGCGGTCTTTCAGAGCTGAAAGAAGAGCTTTCAAATTTAGCCGAACCAGGCGTTTTTCTCTTCCCGGATGATACGTTAACCGATCAGCCCGAAAAAGTCATTGCGGCAGAGATTATCAGAGAAAAAATACTTAGATTGCTCGATAAAGAAATACCTCACGGAACAGCCGTAGTTATTGAACGCATGAAAAAGCGTGAAAACAAAGATATTCTTGATATTGACGCAACGATTTATTGCGAAAAAGCAAGCCATAAAGGCATACTTATCGGTAAAAACGGCGAAATGCTTAAGAAAATCGGTACGTTTGCCAGAAGCGATATGGAAGCTTTTTTTGAAGAAAAAATCAATTTGACTATGTGGATAAAAGTCAAAGAAGATTGGCGCAACCGTGACGGACTTTTGCATACTTTCGGTTTTGATAAGTCTGACTTTGAATAAAAAAGGAAAATATTAACGCAAGAAACTTCTACATTTTACACCCTATATTTCCAACCCATATGCGTATAATGTTTTTATAAAGCTTGACTGCTTTATTAAACAGCTTATGGGAGGAATGTTCAATGGATCAATTTGATGCCTGGTCTGTTTTTCTAACAACAGGCAGTGTTCTGGATTATATTCGATATACTACCATACGCGACAGTTATTTAGGCACCGGTCAGGAGGACTATAATGAAGCTCAAAACAGATGGGCTGATTCTGAAAGCGCAGAATATCGGGGAGCAAGATAAGCTTGTTACCGTTTTGACAAGAGATTGCGGAGTAATCAGAGCCTTTGTTCGGGGCGCAAAAAACATGAAAAGCTCCAAAAGCGCTGCAACGCAGACGCTTACTTATTCCCGGTTTGTGGTTTATACCGGCCGGGATACATATAGTCTTGACGATGCCGTCAGTGAAGAAATGTTTATCTCGTTAAGAAACGATCTTGAAAGCTTATCTCTTGCACAATATTTAAGTGAAGTGATTATGACAGTTGCCCCAGAGCATGTGGAAGCACCTGATTTTTTAAGACTAATTTTGAATGCGCTGTATTTACTTTCAGAGAAAAAGCGACCGCCGCTTTTAATTAAATCGGCATTTGAAATGCGTGCTATGTCATTGGCAGGATATATGCCAGACCTTGTTGCTTGTCAAAATTGCAAATGCTATGAAGCTGAACCTATGTACTTTCTTCCAAAAAGAGGTATGATTTTTTGCGAGGATTGTGTTAGTTTAGACGGTGAACTAAAAATCCCGTTGAATCCGGGTGTATTAACGTCTTTGCGGCATACGATTTATGCTGATTTTAATAAGGTTTTTAATTTTGCGCTGCCAGACGACAGCCTAAAGATTTTAAATATGGCAACAGAGCAATATTTGCTTTATACATTGGAAAAGGATTTTAAAACGCTTACGTTTTATAAATCGCTGAACCAATTAAATTAGGAGACCTGTTCAAATGAAAAAGTTATCAATTATTCTTGTTATTTTTGCTTTGAGCTTTATGGCAGCATGTACAAACAGCCAATCTCCTTCGAGTTCAAATGTATATGAAGTTCATTCTACATTGGCTCCAGTTGCGACGGATGCTCCGCTAAATTACATAACAACAAATCAGACCAAGGAATATTCTGGTACTGTAAACATTCAAACAGATGAAGACGACGCTATGAAAGAATATAAGGTTTGCATTTTTACGCTTGATACTCCGGAAAACTTTAAAATTGAAAACCCCGAAGGCACAACAACACCGTTTATCGGCGTTACTTCCGTGCAGCTTAAAGCAGATCTTAATATTCTTGAAAATTACAACGGAAAGCATATAAAAATTACGGGTAACAATGCGAGAAATTCCGATGATACAAAAGTTCAGCGCCCTGTGCTTATTGATGCTTTGAGTATTAACGGTACTGCTCTTCAAAAATAATATGAAAGAATATTTTTATAATTAATGATTACAACCCCATTTGTTAGACAATGTTTTATAATGTCTGATGAATGGGGTTAAATATTATAATAAAATTTATAATATATTTTTTACCTTTCAGTGATATAATTAAATAAAATATTATTTTATCGAAAAAATACTATAGTCGATTAACTTGAAAAGCGCACTTGAATTTTTAAGGTAATTGACTATAAATGAAAGGAATGAAAAAAATGGGGAACGATGTTTTAGCAGGGCAAAAACAATTTCATCTTAGAATATCAAAAGAGGATATCGGAGAATATATTATTCTTGCAGGAGATCCCGGACGGATTCCGCAAATTGCAGAGCGCTTTGAAAACTCAAAAGAGATTTCTTATAACCGTGAGTTCCGTGTCTACACAGGTTATCTTTGCGGACAAAAAATCAGTGCTGTCTCAACAGGTATCGGCGGGCCGTCTGCTGCAATTGCCGTAGAAGAAGCAGTTAAATGCGGTGCGCATACTTTTATTCGTGTAGGAACAAGCGGCGGAATGGCGCTGCAAGTTTTAAGCGGCGATCTGGTAATTGCAACCGCAGCGGTTAGGGGAGACGGTACAAGCAAAGAGTATCTTCCTCATGATTATCCAGCAGTTGCAAATTTTGCAGTGATTGAGGCGTTAAAGCAAAGTGCTCAAAAGCTTTCTGAAGATGAAGACGGAAAACGCTTTCATGTCGGAGTAATTCAAAGTAAAGATTCGTTTTACGGCGAGCTTGAGCCTGAAACGATGCCGATGGAGAAAGTTCTTGATGATAACTGGAATGCTTACTTAAGGTGCGGATGTTTGATTTCTGAAATGGAATGTGCAACAATTTTCAGTGTTGGTATTGCACGAAATGTAAGAATGGGCGCGGTTTTAACTGCAATATGGAATGTCGAACGGGCAAAACGAGGATTATCGAATCAAAATTATCTTGATAATAACCGAGCTATCGATTGTGCTATTGAAGCGATGAAAACACTTATTTCAAATCAATAAAAATAAAGTTATACGGTGATGGTAACATATGATTTCAACAACAGAAAAAGTGGATATCAACAAGTTAAATGCAGAAATTTTGACCGAGCCCGAAAGACTTATTGCTCATGAAGAAAAAAAGTTTGAAGACAAGTTATTTGAAATTTGTGATAGATTGCAAAAAGAAAAAAAGAACTTCATTCTTTTGACAGGTCCTTCTTCTTCCGGTAAGACAACAACGTCTAAAATGATGGTTGAAATCTTAAAGAATATGGGAAAGTCAGCAAATCGAATATCGCTCGATAATTTCTATAAAGATCGTGATGACCTACCGAAATGGGAAGATGGGCGAAAGGATTATGAAAGTATAGAAGGACTCGATTTATCATACCTGGCACAATTGTTTGCATCTTTAGAGAAAAACGGGAGGGCAGATTTCCCTGTTTTTGCATTTCAGAACGGGAAACGATCTGAAAAAACATTTGAAGTCACTTTTGACTCTGAAACATTTTTAATTTTCGAAGGAATCCATGCGCTTAATCCCAAACTGACAGATATTTTAAATATAGATAAATGCTTCAAGCTGTATATAAGTGTTAATACTGATTTTGTTGACGATAAAGGCGAAGTTATTTTACAGTCGAGAGATTTGCGGCTTATACGAAGGCTTCTTCGTGACGAAGTCGTACGTGCAACGCCGCCTGATTTTATTTTTGCCTTATGGGATGAGGTTTGCCTTGGCGAAGACAAATATATCAATTTGTATCGTGATAATGCTGATGTTCATCTTAACTCAACACATTTGTTTGAGCCGATGCTGTATAAGACTCCATTAAAAGAAATGTTAAAAAAATATAATATTCCGCCTGAATACAAGCCAATGAAAGAATGCGTTTTAAATGCTGTTAATTCGTTTGAAACGCTTGATAAATCCCTT
This sequence comes from Bacillota bacterium, assembly GCA_030705695.1. Taxonomy (GTDB): domain Bacteria; phylum Bacillota; class Clostridia; order Oscillospirales; family Acutalibacteraceae; genus JAUZPX01. Next base: position 7,573 of record JAUZPX010000043.1, on the reverse strand, counting down.
ATTCCGCAAACTTCGCTTGTGAGGGAATTCATTCAATTATTATAAAGTTATAAGGACGTTTAAGGAGGCAGAACTATGAAATTATCGTTTTACGGCGCAGACAGAGAAGTAACTGGAAGCTGCCACTGCATTGATATAAACGGAAAACGTATTTTGATTGATTGCGGCCTTTTTCAAGGTCACGGCGAAGAAAACAACAAATTCTTTGCTTTTGACCCAGAAAAGATAGATTATGTAATTATAACCCATGCGCATATCGATCATTCAGGTAGGCTGCCGATGCTTGTAAAGCAAGGATTTAAAGGAAAGATTTATGCAACAAGAGCCACATGCCATCTGCTTTCAATCATGTTGCGGGATTCCGCTCATATTCAGGAAATGGATGTACAATGGAAAAACAAAAAAAGTAAACGTGCAGGAAAAGAGCCTGATGTTCCGCTTTATACGATTGAAGATGCGGAAAAATGCCTTAAACATTTAATTCCGTGCAAATATGATGAGGATCTGTCGATTTGGGATGGAGTTATGATTAAATTTACCGATGCAGGACATCTTTTAGGATCGTCCTCTGTGTCTATGAGCCTAACCGAAAAAGGTATAAGCAAATTAATTGTGTTTTCAGGGGATATCGGCAATACTGATCAGCCGATAATCCGTGATCCGTCATATCTAACTGATGCCGACTATGTAGTAATGGAATCCACTTACGGTGACCGTGATCATGAGACTGAAAAGAACTATACCGTTGGGCTCGCAAATATTATAAACCAGACGCTTAGCCGTGGAGGAAACGTTGTAATTCCGTCATTTGCAGTCGGAAGAACTCAGGAGCTTCTGTATTATTTCAGAGAAATCAAAGAACAGCGTTTGGTTTATGCCAACCCCGACTTCCCTGTATATGTAGACAGTCCGCTTGCATCAGAGGCAACAAAGATTTATGACAGTGATTTGCTCGATAATGCTGACGAGCAATCCATTGAAATTATAAAATCAGGGTTTGACCCTATAAAATTCTCAAATCTGCATTTGTGCGAGACAGAAGAGGAATCTATAAGCCTTAACGAAGATATTACGCCGAAAGTTATTGTTTCTTCAAGCGGTATGTGTGAGGCAGGCAGAATCCGCCACCATTTGAAGCATAATTTATGGCGTAAAGAGTGTTCTGTTGTTTTTGTCGGATTCCAGGCTGACGGAACGCTTGGCAGAAAGATTGTAGAGGGGGCCCAAAGTGTCCATCTGTTTGGCGAAGACATTTCAATTGCGGCGGAAATTCATAATTTCCGTGGACTTAGTGCCCATGCAGACAGAACGGGACTTATCAAATGGATTTCCTCGTTTAACCCGAAACCTGAAAAAGTTTTCATAGTACACGGTGAAAATACATCGTGCGATGTATTTTCAAATACACTGCATGAGATGGGATTTGATACGTTCATTCCTAAATTTGAAACCTCTTATGACCTTCTGTCAGATAAACTTTTGTCAGAAGGAATTGATATGCCTAATGTCAAGCATGCAGATCATGCTTCTACTTCATTTTCAAGATTGCATGCCGCTGGGATGCGTCTTTTAGATGTTATTGAGCATAACAGCGGAGGATCAAATAAGGATTTAGCAAAGTTTACGGATCAGATTATCGAGCTTTGCAGGAAATGGGATAGATAAAACGATAAAAAACGGCAATGGGAATTTAAAATCTCCTTGCCGTTTTTTTACATCATTTTATCAATAAACAAAAGAAGTTGTTCTAATAGTGAAATTGACGTAGATTTATCCTTCAGAAAACCATAAAATTATAATGAAAAACGAGTTCGACAATCATTTTCATCTGTAATATCTTCGATTGAATCATAGTTTAGTTTCTCTATATTTTTTCGAATTTGATCTAAGATTTTAATATCCTTACAGTATATTTCAATATTCCAAACATCAACAATAAAAATTGCAATTTCACAGTTGCTTTTTTCATACTCTTTATAGTCTGTTATATTTTGCGGATCGCCTCTAAATGCTTTAAGACTGAGTAGCATTATCAAATTAATTGGAGTTGAAATAATATGTTGGAATTCATTGCCAAAATAAAGGTTTTTATCAAATGCTTCTGTTCCATTAGTATCCTTCCAAGCTTGGATATCATCTAATGTCCAAGTAAAAACACTAATATCGATATTTTTAAGCAAATTTTTTAACAAAAGTATATCAACCATTGTTGTTTTTAAATATAATCCTCTTAAAATAAAAAAGACTCCTTTATTTAAAATAATAAAGCTGATTACCTTGCATCATATTTATTAACTTGAAAGAATCCGTTAAGTTAAGACCAAATTTCCTCAAACTTCGGTTTCATCAGATGTATCAGGAATGCATTCCATTATATCACCAGGCTGGCAATTAAGCGTAACACAAATACGGTCAATAATGTCAGTTTGTACTATTTTGTTTTTTGCAAGTTTCGCCATTGTTGCATTTGAGATATTTGCCATTTTCATTAAATCGCCTTTTTTTAGGTTTTTGCGGTTTAGTAAATCAAATAATTTATAATAAAAAATACTCATTATTATTGCTCCTAAAATACAAATGTTTATTAGCCAGTTATAAATATGGTTGATGATGAATAACTATATCTTGACCTTTGTATTTTTTAGTAATTGAAGTCGCATATTTATGATATTTATCATTTTCTCTTGTAACACGCTTTAATTCTTTAAAAAATATATTATAGGATGTAATAGCATGTTTTGCATTTGGTAAATAAAAAACAGGAAATGCTTTAACTATATCCTGATTTTTTTCACAAGTGCCAATAAAAATGAGCCCATTTAAGTAGCCTTCACAGTACGCTTGATCCCCGTAATTTTCATTATTATTATAATCTTGCACAAGATTCTTGTATTTTCTTGCGGTAGCAGATATATTTCCAGGGATATTGTAATCCCCTTTATTGTATAACTGAATAAATCTGTCAAAAGCATGCAGAATTCCATCTTGATATGCCAAACAGTATATAACAGACGGATACTCAAGAAAATTAATATTAGAAATCTTTTGATAAGTTTCTCTGACAGCTGCATTTACAGCTTTTACTGTCGGTAAGGTGTCACAATTTTCTATGAGATTCTTTTCTTTTAAAATCAATTTTAGTTGATGTAGAAAGTAAGTTCCATCAGTCACTATATATGTAGCATTTTTAAAATTTAATTTAGTTATTATTTGATTATCTAAAGTAACAATGTAAATATGTGGGAAGATATCGTTCATCTCTGTACGTAAATATTCCAAGATTTGTGCGAAATCCTCATCTCCAAATGAAAATCCAACAAATATAGTGGTCCGATTTGCTAATAAAGTTTTTAATGTGGCTCCTATTATTCCTTTATGCAAATTATCTGTGCACTTAGAATAATCATCTTTTGTGGCAATAATTGTACTTGGATTAGTGATTGAGCCATGAATTTTTAGGACGCAACGTTCCTTTTCATCCCAAAACACGAAATCTTCTGGAATTGTAATTGGGGTAGCAAAACAATATTTTTCAAAATATGTATCCCAATTCGTTGTGATGATTGTCTTAATAAAATAGAGTTCTGCTAATTCACGATGAAACATGGTAGCCATATACTCTAACTCAGGGTGAGAATAAATATATTCAAACCGTTTTTTAATCTTTTTTAATAAATTTTTTCGACCGTTTGGCAAATCACAGTATTTTTGCATAAGCTCGCTGAAAGACAGAGAATTATCACTAATCTTCAAATCCCTTTGAATATCAGAATATAAAGAGAACGGAAGAACAGTTTTACTTTCTGTGCTAATTCCAGCGCCACAGAATAATAGCAATTCGCCATTTTGTGCAGCATCTAAAATTTCATCTGGCATTTCAAACGGTTTGTGGTTTTTGCACACTTCACAATTACAATTCAATTTTTATCCCCCCGTATTTAATTATTAACTATAATATCAGGTGATTTTCATATAATATATCTGGTGCTATTATATCACAAATCAAAAGAAATCTCAACAAAAAGCAGTGATAGTTTTAAGCTGATTTTACATACAAGTAAGAAAATTTAATCTATATGACAAAGGGGGAAAGTGTCCTGTATTATTTGAATTTTTATTATGCATATAAGATTATAAAAGAAAAGTAGTTGCTATCTACCCGATATTGGGTAAACAGCAACTACTATTTAATTTGGTGGGAGAAGGTGGATTCGAACCACCGAAGTCGTTGACAACAGATTTACAGTCTGCCCCCTTTGGCCACTCGGGAATTCTCCCATATAGATGCTAAAGGCACTAGCCAAAAGCAATATTTAAAAGAAAGGCTCGCAAAAGCGAGCCTTTCTTGGAGCTGGTGGACGGACTTGAACCCCCGACCTGCTGATTACAAATCAGCTGCTCTACCAACTGAGCTACACCAGCGTGCGAACTTTGCGAACTCGACGCTTAGATAATATATCATGTTTAATAGGGTTTGTCAACATTTTTCAAAAAAATTTCATTAGCAAATTTTAAGTTTTTTTGTTTTAAAAATGACAACGCATAAATGAAAGAAAGCTTGGTAAATTGATTTGTGTTATAAGCCTTTTCTGTTGCCAAACAGGCAGAGTTCATGTAAAATAATGAAAGCAATATTTGAAAGGGCTTTATCATGAGTGTTTTGAATTTACAAAATGTATCCATGTCATTTGGAGAACGCCAACTGTTTAGCAGTGTTAATTTAGATGTTAGAGAACGGGATAAAATTGGTTTTGTTGGAGCTAACGGAGTGGGGAAAACTACTCTTTTTAAGATAATTTCAGGAGAATTGTTGCCGCCAGACGGCAATGTAATCGTACCTAAAAATGCAAAAATAGGATACATGGAGCAACACGCCTGTAAAAATCCAAACCGCTCACTATTTGAAGAGCTTTTAAGCGTATTTGAAGATCTTAGTGCAATAGAGAATGAACTTGAGGAAACTGCCGATAAGATCGAGAGCTTTAGCGGAACGGAGGACGACTTGCATAAGCTTATCGAACAGCAGGCAATTTTGCATCAAACCTTTGAACGAGAGGGCGGACTAACCTATAAAAGCCGCACAAGGTCGGCACTTTTAGGGCTTGGCTTTTTGGAAAAAGAGTTTTCAATTGAATGCGGAAAATTAAGCGGCGGTCAGCGTTCCAAACTGGCGCTTTCGAAGTTGCTGTTATCAAAATCAGGTCTTTTGCTACTGGATGAACCTACAAATCATTTGGATATTTCTTCGGTTGAATGGCTTCAAAATTTCATTTCAGATTATAAAGGTGCTATAATTTTAATTTCACATGATCGTTATTTTCTCGATGCTGTAACTGACAGAACAATTGAACTTGAGAACAAGAAAATCAACGGATATTTCGGTAATTATTCCGCTTATTTAAAGAAAAAAGAGGCAAAACAAGAGGAAATCCTAAAAAAATATCAAAGTGATATGCTTGAAATCAAGCGTATTGATGGAATTATTGCTCAACAGAGAAGTTTTGGTAGAGAACGAAATTTTATTACGATTGATTCAAAGCAAAAACAAATTGATCGTATAAAAGCAGAGCTTATACCTCCCAACAGCATGACTGAAAGTATCCATTTTTGCTTCCAAACAAAGCGAGAAAGCGGAAATGATGTGCTTATATGCCGTGATTTATCAAAATCTTTTGGAGGAAAGCAGCTTTTTCACAATGTAGATATGCACATTCGAAAGGGCGAGCGGGTTTTTATTATTGGCAGCAACGGATGCGGTAAAACAACACTGTTTAAACTTCTTAATTGTGAAATCCCTGCTGACAAAGGGCAAATTAATAGAGGTGCAAACGTTGATATCGGATATTTTGACCAGGTACAGGCAAATTTGAACCTTGAAAATAATTGCTTTGACGAGATTTCAAATGCATTTCCCGCACTTGGGCAAACAGAGATACGTACTGCACTCGGAGGCTTTTTAATTAAAGGCGATAACGTGTTCAAGCAGCTTTCTGCCCTGAGCGGTGGTGAAAGAGCCAGAATCTCGCTGTTAAAACTGATGCTAAAAGGTGCGAACTTACTTATTCTTGATGAACCTACAAATCATCTTGACACAAATTCCAGGGAACAGCTCGAGCAAACACTTTCTGAATATGAAGGTACATTATTAATTATCTCTCATGATCGATATTTTATTAATAAAATAGCCGATCGAGTGCTGCTTCTTACGAAAGACGGACTAAAAGAATATCTGGGTAATTACGATGATTATCTTGAAAAATCAAGAAATGAAGAAATGTCTGCATTACAAATCAATAATAAAAAGTCAAAGAAAAAAGTTAATGAATATTCGTTAAAAAAAGAAGCACAGTCGAATTTTAGAAAGCTAAATACCTGCCTAATTCGCTGTGAGGAACAAATCGAAGATTTAGAGCAAGAAATCGAAAACATGGACAAAGAGATGAAGTCAGATCAAACAGCCGCAGATTACGAGCGGCTTATGGCGTTGTCAGTTGCTCTGAATGAAAGTCAATTGAAATTGGAATCTATGATGGATGAATGGGGGAGAATCCAGGAAGAAATCGGAGTGTTAAAAAATTATCAAAATTAGATTTTTAGATTGACTTATTTATCAAATAAAAGTATACTTATAAATGTATTTTTTTAATTACATCTTCGAAAGGAAATAAGATTTATGGGAAGAGTTTATAATTTTTCAGCCGGTCCATCCATGTTGCCGGAGAGCGTTTTAGCAAAGGCTGCTTCAGAAATGCTTGATTACGAGGGCAGCGGTCAATCAGTTATGGAGATGTCACACCGTTCAAAGGTGTATGATAATATTATAAAATCCGCAGAGAGCCTTCTTCGTGAAATCATGAGCATTCCTGATAATTATAAGGTTTTGTTTCTTCAGGGCGGTGCTTCCACTCAGTTTGCAATGATTCCTCTGAATCTTATGAATAAAAGCGGCAAGGCTGATTATGTTATCACAGGTCAGTGGGCAAAAAAGGCATATCAAGAGGGTAGCAGATACGGTGAATGTAATGTCATTGCTTCCTCAGCTGATAAAACTTTTTCATACATACCAAAACTTGATTCATCAACATTTACTAAAGATGCTGATTACTTCCACATTTGTTTGAACAACACAATTTACGGAACTGTATATCATGAATTACCTGAAACAGGCGATGTACCGCTAATTGCTGATGTATCTTCCTGCATTTTATCAGAGCCTGTTGATGTTAAAAAGTTTGGAATGCTTTATGCAGGTGCACAAAAGAATATGGCTCCTGCAGGCGTTACGGTTGTTATAATTCGTGAGGATTTGATCGGAAACGCAAGAGATATAACTCCTACAATGCTTAATTATAAAACCCATTCCGATAACGATTCGATGTTCAATACTCCGCCATGCTATTCCATTTACATCATGAAGCTTGTTTTGGAATGGATAAAAAATGATATCGGCGGACTCGAGAAGATGAAAGAGCGTAACGAAAATAAAGCTAAGCTTTTATATGATTTTCTTGACAACTCCAAGATGTTCAAAGGCACTGTGGTTAATGAAGACCGTTCACTTATGAATGTTCCG
>JAUZPX010000042.1 GCA_030705695.1 Bacillota bacterium | reverse complement strand
TGCATACTCTGTAAGCTTGCGAATATGCTCTTCAACAACAATATGTCTTGCCTTTGCCATTGCAGGCATCATTACGTATTTTTGCGGGTTTTTCTCATACGGTTTAAGCTCTTGCTCTTCTCTGTCGCAGACTTTCACAAGACTTCTCGAGTGAGAAACTCTTGTTGACAAACGGAGCATTACGGGAGTATCAAATCGCTCGCTCAATTTATAAGCAAGTTTTGTAAAATCTTTGCATTCCTGTGAATCAGAAGGCTCAAGCATAGGAAGCTTTGCCGCAATTGCATAGTGACGGGAATCCTGCTCATTTTGCGATGAATGCATTCCAGGGTCATCAGCAACAGCAATACAAAGCCCGCCGTTTACGCCTGTATATGCAACTGTGAAAAGCGGATCGGCAGCAACATTCAAGCCGACATGCTTCTGTGCACAAAAAGCCCTTGCTCCGCCAAAGCAAGCACCTATCGCAACTTCACAAGCAACTTTTTCGTTTGGAGCCCACTCTGCTTGTATTTCTTTATATTCCGCAGCATATTCGGTGATTTCTGTGCTCGGTGTACCGGGATAGCTTGAAACCACTTTCACGCCGGCTTCAAAAAGCCCTCTTGCTACGGCTTCGTTTCCTAAATACAGTTCCTTCAACTAAAATTCTTCCTCTCAGAATATGTTATTTCAAATTACGCAAATCAAGTACTCGCTTGGCTTTGCCTTGAAAACGCTCTAGCGTTTTCGGCTGTACCAAAGAAACCTTTGCGTCTAATCCTAAAACGGATTTCAATTTATTTTTAATATTGCTTTGCAAATTATTAAGCTCGCCAAAGCTCTCAAGCAGCGAACCATCAGTTAGCTCAACCTTTACTTCAAGCTGGTCAAGATATCCTTCTCTTGTAACCACCAACTGATAATGATTTCCGATATGTTCCTGACCGATTAACACGCTTTCAATTTGAGACGGAAAAACATTAACGCCCTTAATTTTAAGCATGTCATCTGCTCTGCCTTTTATTTTATCCATGCGCATGGCAGTACGACCGCATTTGCATGGCTCATCGTTAAATCTACTGATATCCTTAGTACGGTAGCGAAGCATCGGGAAGCATTCACGTGTAAGAGTTGTAAACACAGCTTCACCTGTTTCTCCGACAGGTAAAGTTTCTCCTGTTTGGCTGTTGATGATCTCTCCGAAGAAATGATCCTCGCAAATATGCATACCGTCACGTTCTTTGCACTCGCCAGAAAGTCCAGGACCCATAAGCTCACTCATACCATAATTGTCGGTTGCAAACAATCCGAAATTCTCTTCGATCTTTGAGCGCATTTCGTTTGAGCAGCCCTCCGAACCGAAGAAACCTGTTTTTAATTTGAAATCATCTATGGTATATCCGTTTTCTTTGGCAAATTCAGAAAGATACATGGCATATGTCGGAGTTGAAACAAGCCCGGTTACTCCAAAATCCTTCATCAGCATAAGTTGCTTTTCGCTGTTTCCGCTTGAAGCGGGAACAACTGCGGCTCCGATTTTTTCAAGTCCGTAATGAAGTCCAAGCGCACCTGTAAACAATCCGTATCCGAAAGAAACCTGAACAATATCGTCCTCGGTTGCTCCTGCGGCAACTAAAATACGTGCAACGCAGTCAGACCATACTTCGATATCCGCTTTTGTATATCCAACAACTGTTGGCTTTCCCGTAGTTCCGCTTGAAGCATGAATACGAATAACATTTTTCATCGGTGCTCCGAAAAGTCCGAACGGATAATTATCACGTATTTCCTCTTTTGTAGTAAAAGGTATGTACTCAATATCTTTTAAAGATTTGATTTTATCACCGGTAACTCCGGCAGTTTTTAGCTTTTTTTCGTAAAAAGGGACACTTGCAATACAATAGTCAACCATTTTTTTGAGTTTCTGAAGCTGAAGTTCTTGAAGCTCTACACGCTTCATTGTCTCAAGATCTTTTTGAAAAAACACAGACTCCACCCCTTATTTTTAATAATATCATAAAATATCTTATTCCACAATAATTTTAGTAACGTTTAGCATCATTGAATAAAAAAGCCTTTATTGTTTTAAATCGATAAAGCAATATGTTTATTATACATAATATTTTTATAAGAATCAAGCAGTAATTCCTGCAAAAAGCCTGAATTTTCACATTAATTCAGGCTTTCGTTTTTATTAAGTAATTTATAAGTTATCAAATATATTTAATTTGCTTTTACAAAAATTTTTGCTACCATAAGTCCCAAAAATACACAAATAAAACTGAGCCCAACATTCAAAAGAATATTCCCAATAGCAAGAGCATATTTCCCGCTTTCAAACATACTTACGGTATCCATGCTAAAAGTTGAAAATGTACTAAGCCCTCCCAGCAGCCCTGAAGTCAAAAAAACTTTTACTTTAGGATTTATAAACAAAGCTTGCCGTTCAATTCCAATAATGAAGCCAATGAAAAATCCTGCTATAATGTTTGAAATCAAAGTTCCGAGCGGAAAAATCGGCAAGTAATTTGTTGAAATCTTTGTAATAAGAAAACGGCTGCAAGCTCCAATTGCTCCACCAAGACCTACAAAAATAATCTCCACTGTTTTATACTTCCTTATGTTTTTTCAGTTTCCATCCGTAAAGACGAATCCATGTTAAAATAACGCCTAATAGACAAATCCCAGCTACTGAAAATACCACAAAGTGCATAGCGTATATAAAAGCATTGTTGTCTCCGCCTGTATAATTCAAGATTTTATGCCCGAGTGAACTGCTCATACGGTTGTAAAGTAAAATCGTTGAAAAAGTCACTCCGAACACCAAGCCTGCATTTCTTACAAGTGCATTTATACTTCCCGCAATACCGTATTTGTTTTTCGGAACGGTAGACATAATAAGCGAGGTGTTGGGCGACTGAAACATTCCGTTCCCAAGCGATATCATTCCGATAAATACAATAATTAATATAACGCTTGTATCCGCATTAAAGAAGATACCCATCAATATCATTCCGACTGTCATGATAGAAAGCCCTAAAAACGTTAAAAATTCCGAGCCGAAATGGTCAGATAAATATCCGCTTATCGGTGCAGTAAGTGCCAAAACAATCGGCGATGACATAATAATAAGTCCTGCCGCACTTGGTGACATCCGTAGCAACTCCTGTAAATAGAAAGGCAATAATATCGATGTACAGGAAATCACGGAAAAGCTGATAAACGCACAGAAAACGCTAAGAGAAAACAAAGAGTTTCTAAAAATACTTAAATCAAGCATTGGCATATCGTTTTTTCTCTCGACAAAGATAAACAAAACAAATAAGCAAATTGAAACAACAATTGCAAGTAAAAACAATACAAGTACCAGAACATTAATGAAATCAAGATTTTCAGCAATACTGACAGTTGCAAATAAAATAATCATAGAAAGCGCAAACAATACTACGCCTATACCGTCTAAACTTTTTTTATTTTCAAGTTTTTTATTATCTTTCGGCAAAAATTTACTTCCCAAAATAAACGCTGCAATACCGATTGGAAGATTAATAAGAAAAATATAATGCCAACTGTAAAAGTTTACGATAAGTCCGCCCAAAACTGGTCCTGCCATACTTCCCAGTGCAACTGAAGAACCTGAAATCCCAAGCGCCCTGCCACGTTCTTTTGCTGGAAAAGCCTCTGCAATAATCCCTTGGGTAGTTGCCATTGCGGCTGCTGCACCGATAGCTTGAATGGCTCTTGCAATCAGCAAGAGGACAAGCGAGTTAGAAAGCCCGCAAAACAGCGAGCCTAATGTAAACAGAACAATTCCGTAATTAAAACAACGAGTTTTCCCCGTTAAGTCTGCCAATTTACCAAAAAACAAAATTAACGCTGTAATTATTATCAGATAAACAGTTACAACCCATGAAACAGAAAAAGTATCGGCATGGAGATTGCTTGCAATTGTAGGAAGAGCAACATTTACAATGCTCGAATCCACACATGACATAAATGTCATCATAATTACAATGCAGAGAATTAGCCATCGATTTTTATTGATTTTTGCGTTTGCGTCGGTCATGATATTTCTCCGTTCTCTTTTACACTCTATTTTTCATTATACCACTAAAATAAAAGAAAATCACTGAGATATTGACACAAAATTATCAAATGATAATATATTTATTTTGTCTGTCTTTTTTAAAGAGTTAATCACATAAAGTCAAGAAATATCTATTGCTCCTCCGCTAATATACCGTAACTTGTCCAAAAGGACAAGTTACCAAAACATGACAACCCCAATAGAATAAATAGAATGAATTTTTATTAAATGGGGCGACTTCATGTCATTATTGTCTGTTTTTCTATTTGGTGTATCATCAAATATAGATAACTTGGTTATTGGGATTTCATATGGAGTCAAAAAAATACGTATCCCATTAATCTCAAATATACTTATTGCTTTTATTACTTTCTGCGGAACCGTACTTTTAATGTCTGTAGGAAAACGGCTTGCCGTACTTATTCCAACCGAGTTTGCAAACGCCATAGGTAGCTCAATTCTTATTCTCATAGGTCTTTACGGCATAATAAAATTTATTAGAAATTTAAAAATTATTAAAAAAAATAATGAGCCAAATTGGCCTACTGAAAATCCCGAAAAATACGATGAAAATAATAATAAGCAAATTGAAATGCGTGAAGCTATAACTCTTGGAATCTTACTTAGCATAAACAATATGGGGCTTGGCATCGGGGCAAGTATAAGCGGATTAAATATAATTCCCACGGCAATCGGTGCGTTTATATTCAGCATGTGCTCTATGCTTCTTGGCAACGCACTTGGTAACAGCTATCTTTCAACACTGTTCGGAAAATACGGTGAGCTTGTTTCAGGGCTAATTATCATTGCAATGGGCATTCTGGAACTAATATTTTAGGGAGGGAAACATCCCTCCCTAAAATCATTTTATATGTTTTGATTTCTTAGATTTTTTATGTTTACTCTTACTCTTTTTTTTAAGATGTTTCGGCTTGGCAAACGGATTTTTCCTTTTCTTTTTCTTTAAATCTTTATTTACCAAAATCTTGGCATCTTTTGATATTTTACTATCATCAATATTTTCTTCTTCATTTGCTGATTTGATTTTACGAATAAGAATAAATAATTCGTTGAAAAACAATAATCCGATGATTAACAAACAAACAATCAGACCAAGCGGTGTTATAAAAAAATTAAAAAGATAATTAATTAAAGGAATTTTATAGATATATCTACCCAGCACCTGCCCTCCAGAAATAACAGGGTCGGGCTGTGCACCGCTCACAATACCTTTTGTTTGAAGAAAGTAACCGCTTGCTGTTTTATAAGGTTTTTCAATAACTTTATGAGTAATTATTTTTCCTGCCAAGTCGCCCTCGGTACCGTTATATGAAATAACATCTCCAACTTGCAAATCAGTAATCGGAACCTTTTTGCAAACGATAATATCATACATATGCAAATCAGGCTCCATACTTCCTGAAGAAATACGGAAAACCTGATAACCGAAGAAATTTGGAAGCTTTCCTTGCACACGTTCTGTAACAACCATAATTACAATAAACACAAGGAAAACCAAAAGTATTCCTGACAGAATTTTTTTTATCTTTTTTGCCAAAAAAATTAGCTCCTTAATTGTAACAAAAATATAATTTTGTCAAAGCAAGTGTTCCGCTTTTGCTTGTATCCTCGAAATACCAATACACCGAAACCGTACTTCCCGACGAAACAGTTATGTTGCGTACAATTGGAAATGGTTCTGAAGATGTCGCTAATGTTCCAGAACTATATGACTTATAAGTCTTTGTCGGTCCAGTTAATGCAAAATTCAGTGTACCCGAGGAAGAAGTATATGTGACCGAATCAAAAAACAATGAAACAGAAGTAATAGGGTAACTTGATGAATTATTAATATCGGTACGATAATATATTCTTCCTTGTGCCTGTTTTGACATATCAATTGAAGCACCTGTAAAACTTATAGCTGTTGAAGTATCATAATTAATAATCCCCTGCGAATTCGCCGTACCTAAATAGGTATTCACCGTACATTGGCTACTGTTACTGCAGCGTATTGGAATCGTAGCAGTAAATGTCATACTGGCGTTATTCGTTATTGTCTGACGGCTAAACCATGAAAAAGACATTGAAATTGTTGTAAGAAAACAAATTAACAATACAATTAATTTGAAAATTGGATTTAATCTTTTCATAGTTTCACCGCCTTTTTAAATTTTTCAAATAATTTAGCATTCATTTTTACTTGCTTCTAATTTATCACACAAAAATTTCCTGCAATTACGGATAAGCTGCCCAACTTCCTGACCATTTTCCATTACTCTTTGTTGTAGGTACATATTTCGGAGTACTGGTTGATTGAACCGTTAAATCTACAGTCTGATTAGTCCAATCAGTTGTATTACATCCTTCTTTGAATATTAATTGCGTAAATGTAGACTTATCAACCGTAATGCTGTAAATTGAGCCTGAAACAAGTGTCAAAGCCTTGACGGTAGTACCGGCACTGCCGCCCCATGAATAAATGTTTACATTTGCCCATTTTGTTGTTGAATTGTCAAAATACAAAGTAATATTATTAGAATTCGTAGTTGGCGCAGATGTTGGTGCTGACGTTGGTGCTGACGTTGGAGCAGTTGTTGGCGCTGATGTTGGTGCTGATGTTGGTGCAGTTGTTGAAGATGTCGACCATGAACCTGTAGTGCTTGGTATTGAACTGCTCGTAGTATATATTGTATTATTGTCAGCTGGCCTGACTCCAGCATTCCATGGTCCGTAATTAGGGTATGATGAACCAGATTGAATTCTGAATACAAAACTTTTAGAAAGATCTGCAGGAACATCTCCTGTATATTTAAGAGAATTATTTCCGGATTTTTGCATTGTAAACCAAGTATTTTGATTATCAAATGATACCTGTATTTGAGCACTATTATAATCGTTAGTTGTCATACAAGATGCTGTAAAAGTAATTGTTGTTGCCGCACCCCAGAAACCGGCATAATTATTATATTTTTGATTATCAGAAAGAGCAGAAAAAGTTAGGTTTGTACCTCTTGAGTTGGCAATCCAGGCTGTAGAAGATGTAGCTGAGTTTTGGCAGAACTTCATATTAACCACACCAATCGGTATTGAAAGCGTAGCCTGATGCGTAGTACTACTTAAAGCAGGCATCTGATATGGATAAGTTGTATCAGTATTAACTATATACATTGTAGATGTACCAAGCCAATGTCTATTAGACCCACCATCATTGGTGTAAGTATCATCGTAAAACGTAATAGGCACAGTTTTAGACCATGATGTACATAGCTTCATATTTACACTCAATTTCGCATCGGATGTGAAGTTATTTGTAACACAATTTGTTGTATCTTGGCTTTCAAGCCAAAGAGTTACTGTAACGGTATATGTATGGTCTTTGGGAACTGTAAAAAGTGTGTTAGTAGTATTTCCGTCTCCATTACAAACATAACTACTAAACGAATTGTAAGATTGTGTTCCAAGGGTAGGATTGCCTGAAAAATTTACGTTTTTCACTGCATTAGTAATACCACTGTTTTGACTGTAAATAGTTGTAGTTGTAGTTGTTCCGTCATTAACACTAAAAGCAACACGAACAGCCTTTGTTAGGTTTTGTGTTCCATCGCCTCCGCTGATTGTAAAAGTCGGTACAGAATCAAACCAAAACTTTGTAAGTGTACTTGCGCTAACTTTAAAATCAAATTGAATAAGGTCTGCGTTTGCATCACTAATGTTAGCTTTTCTGAAAACAGCACTGCTAGGAGTACCTTTACTGCCTGAACACAGCAAATAGAAATTGCTGCCATCTTGGCTTGATGCTTCAGGAAGCATAAAATTACCGGATGGTCTGAAAAAAGTGCTCAAATCAATATCGTTACCGGGCGTGGTTGAACTTTCTCCAACTTGAAAAGTCTTATTCAAATTACTGTCCAATGCTGTATTGGAATTGTTAGTTAAATTAAGCGTATTACAATTTTCAATCCAGCTAAATGTAACATTTGTTCCTATAAAAACAAGAAGAATAAGTGTTAATACAGATAATACGATATATAATTTATTCTGTAGCAGATTATTTTTCTTATTATCCATCATATCACTCACCCTTTTCTTTAAATATTATTAAAATCCATTTACAATTATAAATAGCACTAGAAGTAAATTAATTTATGATGTTGCGGTTGTTGCGGATTGATCCCAAGAACTTGTAAATTTAATATTTAAATCAATAGATTTACCGACATTTGTATCAACACATGAAGAGTCTGTCCCTTCCAGCCACACAATAACAGAAACCTTTTTTTGTTCTCCTTTGCTAAGATGAAATAAAGCAGTGCCTGTTCCGCTTTGCGAAGTAGGCTCGTAAGTGCTAAATGCATTTGCAGTTTGTGTTGCAGTTGTTGGGGTACCATCCGTATTACTAATAGAAGAAACCGCACTTACGGTTTTCGGATTGCCTGCTAAAGCATCGGGGTCAAATACAATCGGATTCGACCCGTCATTTGTATAAATTGCAATACGCATAGGAGAAGCTGTTGTTGTAGTACCGCCGTAATAGCAATTGCTAGAAGAATCAAACCAAACATCCGTGGCACCTAAACTACAGCTCATTGTTAAATCGCATACAGCATACCTTGTATTAATATCTCCTGCACATGCTTCGCGAAATTTTAACAAATTTGTAGAGGTGTTTGTTCCCGAAGCGGATGTAGGGCTTGTTATTCCTGAACCGACAGTTGGAAAAAACATATTTCTACCATCTATACTGGAAGCTTCTGCAAATGTTAAATCACTCAACTTAACGGTACTGCCTGAATAACTCCCATTATAATCCATATTTAGCCCTGCGGATGCATCAAGAATTAGATTTGAACCTGTGTTAAGCTGCACATTCGGCTGCGCTTGAAGCCAACTGAATGATGATCCTGTAACAAGAAAAATCATTAAAATCAGTGCAATAACAGATATAAATATACTTTTTATATTTATTTTTCTTATTTTATTTATACTTATATTCATTATTACACCTCCTCACAGGTAAATAACAATACACAAAACGTTTTTATTAAAATACTGCCTTTAATGCCAAATTTACATTAAACTGACCACCCGAAAGAGCTCTTCTTGCTTCAGCGTCACAACCATCAATCCAAATATTCACATGAAAATTGGAATAATAATATCCACTAGAGTCAGGCGTTCCGCTCAATGTTGCTACAAGTGTAGTGCTATCCGGGGATGTAGGCAGGCTCGTAATTGTCTTTGAAGAAGTTTGCAAAGTCTTGCTCGCATCATAATATTGATGAATAAAAGAACTTCCGGATGTTAACCCTGTTGTAACAGTCCATGGAGTGGTACTGGTATTTAAATAAATATCAGGTCGTGGAATCCAAACAAAACGCAAAGAATTTGACGCATCAATGACTGAAACTCTTGTTGCGCCAACCAAACAGTCTTTTGAAAAATTCCCGTAAGTACTTGGATTATAGGAACTTGTATCAGTTACTGAAGAATCCCAAGTAAGTGTACTTGAAACAGGATCTACGCTTGACCCCTGATTTAAATAAACACTGCATTTTGTATTTGAACGAAGATATACATTAAAAGAGAGGTATTCTTTCCCAGCTGTAGGTGCAGACCATGTTTTTGTTGTATCAGGACTTGCTCCACTGGTTGATTGATTCAATATAGGGCGCAAAAAAGTTTGCCCATCTCCGGTAATATCAAGAAAATCAAGATTCTGCATAACACTGGAACTTTTTGTAATATCAACACTTTGATAGTAGTTAGTATTATCAAGAGAAACCGTAAGATTGTTTAGAGCTTGCAGAGATACACTCATCCCATTTGCACTTGCAGTTGAACTGGATATAAACCAAGCCCATGCTGCTGTAATCATAGATATAACAAGCACAAGCAGAAGTATTAAGTTTTTAAGTGGCAAATTGCGTTTTTGCACAAACAATTTTAACGAAATCATATTACTCACTCTTCACAAAAAATATACCTATCCTGCTCATTGTATTTCCGGAGGTTTGATTCTCGGAAACAATTGAATTAACTTGTTGAAAAGAAAACTCATTTTGGAGTTTTTGACATAAGTTTTCAGCATAATGTTTTTGATCACTGCTAAACGTGATATAGGCAATATTCTTGTCAGAAGAGTTAAGTCTTTCAGCAAAAATCTGCTCGCAGACATTCATATTAGCAGCACCCTTGAATTTATGAATAAGCTTTAAATTACCGTTTTCATAACTGCTGAAATATACTGCTTTATTATCTTTAGAGATAAAAAGTGCATTAAGTTTATTTTGACTGCTGTTAAGGTATTGCATCATTTCATATGCAGGAATATTACTTGCTGCCAATGAAACTGCAATAAGAGAATTAATTCCTGTGACACCCGTAACATAATCAGATTGGAAAGTGTCAATGATTTTTTTACCATTTGCTCTTGTAAGATGTTGTGCTTGAGAAACTCGTTTTTCGGAATCTTTTTGTGCAGACTTTATTTGAACTTTAGTTTCATGCGTAATTCGCTTTATCTCTTTTTCCGCACTTAATTTTTCTGCCTTCAATGCTTTCTGCAAATTCAATTCTGCTTCGTGCTTAAGTGATTCAACTTCAGTTTTATGTTTTGCAATAATTGAATCAACTGCATCATCATGCGCTTTTTTCAATTGCTCCAACTCTTCGCTGTGAACTTTTTTCTCGGTTTCGTTTTTGGTTAAAAGATTCTCAATCTCTAACCTAAACATGGTTTTCATTTGAGAAACAGTCAAATCAAAGCTTTTGTTTGCTTGGCTGATTTCTTGTACATGATTGTCATTAAGCTGAGAAATTTTATCCTCATACTGTACTGTTAATCCTGACACTTTGCTTTCATGCTGTGCTGCCTGATCAGAAAGTCTCTTTTCATAAAATGACGCTTTTTCAGAAATCTTTCTCTCATATTGATTTGTAAGCTCTGAAATATTGTTTTCATGCTTTGCATTTAAGTCACTAATTTGACCGTCATATTGATTTTTTTGATTTTCTATGTTTACTTGCAAATCATGAACAGACTGATTCAATTCCGCAATTGAACTTTGATTACGGGCAATTTCCTCATTCTGTTCATGAATCGTAGTTTTTAACAGATTAATTTCTTCTGCGCTTTTTGCTAATGCCTCGTGCATCACATTTATTTCTTCATTTAGAGAATTAATCTTTTCGGTGTTCTCTTTGATAACAGTTTGAAGGTGATTATTTTCTTCACGAAGCTGCAGAACAGTATTTTCCAATTGAACCTTGGTATCTTCCAATTGAGCTTTTTCCATTTCCAAACGGGAAATGTTAGCTTTACACTCATCAATAGTTAAATTGCATTGTGTAATTGTTGCTTCCTGCAATGTAATTTGTTCTTTTTGTGTTTCAATTAGTTCTTCATACTGCTGAACTTTTGAAGTTAATGCAAAAAGTTCATCCTTACATTCACGAAGCTGTGCCTCACAAACGACCAGACTGCCTTTAAGTTCTTTAATAGAGTCATCGCGTTGTTGAAGTGTCAGCTTCATGCTGGCAACATTTGAAAGCAAATCTTTAATTTGCTTTTCACGAACACGAATCTCTTCTAAGCGAACCTGCATTTCTTCTTCACGAACTTGGCGAACCCTGAATTCAATTTCATTTTCTATTTCGCCCTCAGGACGTTCGTTCTCTTTTGCAATACGCTCGTTTTCTTCCAAATATTTTTCATGAAGCATTTTACGTAAAGCTTCGTTTGTTGCCATACTAAGCGCAAAATGCTGAAAAGACATTACATTATACAATTCTTTTTGGACTTGTTCGTCCATTTTTCCCGAGTAATCTTTTCCGACTAAATCGTAACCCGGTTTTTTATATGTTTCAATAAACAACCAAAGTTCCAATGCCTGACGGAAATTCGGGTTTTTTGTCATCAAATTCGTACGGAGAATTGGCGGGCGAACTGGCTCATAGCGTGCCATATCTCTCATAAGCGGTGCTGCAATAAAATCAGAAAGAACTCTACGAATACGCAGAACACGTTCAAAATCGGAAAGTTCGGAAATATCTGTACTTAAACTCAGTTTATCATGATGCTGCTCATGACTTTCGGCAGAATATGTAATATCAAAATCCAAAACCTGTTCGTTAAGCTCTACGTGACGTTTCATTTGCACCTTGGTAAATGTATCTTCAGGTGCATTTTTCATATTTTTATAACGGCTCTCGACAAAACGCATTGCATTATTAAGAAGCGTATGTAAAAAGCGGTTTTCGTAAATACCGAAACTTTCTTCTCTTTGAATTTCGAGAATTCGCTCTGGAGTAACCGTATCCTCTTCCACTCTGGAAATCATGCTGGTGTGTTGTGCCAAGTGACGGATAGATTCATTCGTTATTTTTCTTGCTCTCTCAATAGGAACGATTTCTTCGTTCTGTTCAATAAAGCGTCTCTTCTCTCGAATCGCTTTGTCAATATATATAAGGGCATTTTCTAAAGCTTCAACCCATTCCATGTCAATGACTCTACTATATATTTTACCTGAAAGCAGGTCATTGTCATTTCCGTCAACATCGTCAGCAAAAGCTTTTGCAACATAATGGTAAGTAAAATCATCTTCTAATGTATCCTGCATTTGCATATACACACGATAGTATTTGCTGAAATCCATCATAGAGCTTACTCACCTCTTCTATATAATTTTAGGTAATTATTATACGAGTTTCTGCAATCTGCGTAAATAATCTTTGCATTCAAGCATGTTTTCACGCCCGAAAAGCTGATCTAAATAATCGCAGAGACCGTCAATTTCATCTCGAATAAATGAAAGGTTAAGACTTTCAAACTTTCTAAGCACCTTACGTGCCAGAACGTAATCGAGACCATCAAGTTCTGAGCCGCCGCATCCTACAAATGCAGGAATAAACTCACGCATTTGCTTAACAATACGGTTACCAAAAGCCAGACGGAAATGTTCAATTACATAATCGTCAAGCATTTCGACTTTCTTTAAGCTTGCATCTGAAACAAGGTTTTCACGCTTTGCAGTATTAAGCATTTCTTCAAGATGCTTATAATTTAGATTAATAGGTCCTGTCTGAGGAGCATCGAACGGGATACCTTTTGTGTTAATTTCAATCGGCATTGCTCTGTCGTAAACTTTATCAGTAATGGCAAATGTTGAGTCATCGTTATTTGCTGTACCGATATACCACATGTTTTCAGGCAAATAAAGTTTTCCGTTTTGGATGTGTTTAGGATCGGTATCCCATACATTTGGAACCAAGTCTACAACCCACTCATCACGGGATGGCATTTCCAAAATTGAAAGCATTTCGGCAAAATAATACTCAACACGGGCAATGTTCATTTCGTCAAGAATTACTAAATAAATGTTTTCGTTATATGTAGCTTCATACATCGCACGGAGAAGCTCTGTTTCGTTGTATTTTTTTGTAAATTCATTAAAATAGCCAAACAGCTCGGTACGATCACGCCAGGACGGCTGAATCGAAGTGATAATAGCGTCATTTTGAAGAAATTTACCGAAAGCGTATGGCAACGAAGTTTTACCTGTACCTGAAATACCTTGCAAAATAATAAGTCTTGTTGAAGCAAAAGAGGCTAGGAACAAACGGATAATTTTAATATCGTAGTAAAGTCTCATCTTGCTGCATGCAAAGTTACGGAAAGTATCGCAAATTTGCTCAAGCGTAATTTCATTGTCATATTCAGGCGGAACATAATTTGCCCATTTCTGATCAACTTCATTAAGTTTAAAGAAGCGGCATCCACCATCTTCCAAAACTTCTTCTTGATTGTTAAGCGCATCCATTTCTTCACCTGTAAGCTGTGAAATCTCATTAGGATTAAGACCTATCTGGGAAATTTTCATCGACAAAATCTTATCTTTTTCTAAATTAAGGCGCATAACCTCTTTATTCAGGGCATTGACTTCCTGAATCAAATCATTTGTGCTACCGGCTTTCTTACGAAATCGGAAGAATTTTTTTAAGGACATTACAACAAGAAATACAAGCAATACCAAAACGGCTGCTAAAACTACGATAGCAAGTACCGCAATTACCCAGCCTAAACCGCCTAATTTTGTTGTATAACTCGAAATAATGCGGCCATATTCAGCAAAGTTAAAGGCATTTCCTATGCCTGTAAACAATGCAACAACTATCGACCACAAAGAGCCAAAAAATTGACCTAAGAACTCATATAAAAATCCGAATATTGTATCGCTACTCACGTTTACAGCTCCTTTAATGCACTTAAAAAGATTCATCCGTTAACGGACATTGGGAGCATGGATCAATAAATCTTATATTCTGTTAGTGAAAAAAGATTTCTATTTTTCATCCATATCTAAGTATAATTTTTGCATGCTAAAAACTTTTTAGATTTCTTCATCTTGGTTTTCAGCAATCTCTTCTGATGACATCGTTGCTTCAGAACTTTCATCTTTTGATTTAGCAAGATATTGTTCTACCGCTTGCTTCATTTGATCTTCTGTAAGATCGGCAATTCCACTTTCTCTAAGCCTTGCTTTATTTGCTTCTTCTGCCGCAAGAATTGCTTTCTCTTTGTTATAAGCAATTAAATTCATTATTACAACATATAACTCATATAAAAACAGCAATGCCATTGGAAGAAGAACCGCAAAGAAGAAACCAACCTGTGACTTTAAGCAATCTAGCACTAACCCAAAACCAGACAATTTTATTCCTGAATATTTTGCAATAATCGTATCACTAGTTTGTTGTTTCGGATCAATACCAGGTGCATTGTCACCTTTTGTTTGATAATAGATTACTCCGTCTATTTTTGTTTTGCTGAAAATCCTATGGGTATCCGGTACCAATTTCCCATCTTTTGCAATAGAAAAAGTAACAATATCACCAATATTATATTCAGTACCTTTCGGCATAACTTTACTAATAATTAAGTCGCCTTTTTTAAAATCATTCGGTTTATCGGAATCCATAGAATCCGATTGAACACTCATCGGCGCATAACCGAATAAATTTGGGACACCTGACGAAGAAGATGAAAGAGAGATAATTGCAATTATGATTGAAGTTATTAATACTAAACCAATCAACACATCAATAATAATATTAATTACTTTTTTAACCTTTTTGTTTTTCATCAGGTGTCTCCATTCTAAATTTTAAACGTTTTTATAAACTTTACAAAAATCAAGTTGTAAAGTTTATTGCATAATTACCAGAAGCAGCTGCTGTAAAGTTTGAAGTAACACAAGTAGAATCTTGACCTTCACACCAGATATAGATCTTCACAGTAGAAGGAGTTGTTGAAATTGTTCCTAGACTAAACTGTGTTGATAAAGCACT
>JAUZPX010000041.1 GCA_030705695.1 Bacillota bacterium | reverse complement strand
CCTGCATTAATTAAATTTGAACGGTGGATTCTTGCAAAGCTTTTCACAAGAACAGCCTTTACTCCAAGATATAGCGGAGCAAGCGCTGCATGTTCGCGTGATGAGCCTTGACCGTAATTCTCGCCGCCAACAACTATGCTCTGCCCCATTTGCTTTGCACGTGTTGGGAACTCAGTATCGCATACCGTAAAGCAATACATTGAGATTGCAGGAATATTTGAACGCAGAGGCAAAATCTTTGCACCTGCCGGCATAATATGGTCAGTAGTAATATTATCTCCAACTTTAAGTGAGCAAGCCGCATTAATGCTGTCTTTTATTGGCTCTGAAGTTGGGAATGGTTTAATATTCGGTCCTCTTACAATTTCAACACTGTCCATTTCAGCTTCGGAAGCAGGAGGAGTAACCATATTGTCGTTACATAAGAACATTTCAGGCATTTCAACATTAATCGGAGCACCAAGCGTTCTCGGGTCTGTAAACACACCGCTGATTGCCGAAGCCGCTGCGGTTTCAGGGCTGACAAGGTAAATTTGTCCGTCAGCTGTTCCGCTTCTGCCCTGGAAGTTCCTGTTAAATGTGCGTAAAGAGATTCCTGCTGAATTCGGGGATTGTCCCATTCCGATACATGGACCGCAGGCACATTCGAGAATTCTTGCTCCCGCGGCAATTAAATCGCCTAAAGCTCCATTTAATGCAAGCATATTATAAACCTGCTTGGAACCAGGTGCTATTGAAAGGCTGACGTCTGGATGAACAGTTTTGCCTTTCAAAATCCCCGCAACACGCATTAAATCAAGATAAGAACTGTTTGTGCAGGAACCTATACAAACTTGATTAACCTTTATTTTACCGATTTCCTCGACTGTCTTTACATTATCAGGCATATGAGGGCAAGCAGCTAAAGGAGTTAATTCAGATAAATTTATAATTATCTCTTCGTCATATACAGCATCGCTGTCAGGTAAAAGCTCTGTAAAATCTTCTTCTCTGCCCTGTGCTTTCAAAAATGCTTTCGTTACCTCATCACTTGGGAAAACAGATGTGGTAGCACCTAATTCAGCACCCATATTTGTAATAGTTGCACGCTCAGGTACAGTAAGATACTGTACACCATCGCCCGAATACTCAATAACTTTACCTACTCCGCCCTTTACAGACATACGGCGTAGGACTTCCAAAATCACGTCTTTTGCAGAAACCCATGGGCTTAACTTTCCTGTAAGCTCAACCTTTACAATTTTCGGCATTGTTATGTAATATTCGCCGCCGCCCATTGCAACAGCTACATCAAGTCCGCCAGCACCGATAGCAAGCATTCCGATACCGCCGCCTGTAGGCGTATGGCTGTCTGAGCCTATTAACGTTTTGCCTGGTTTACCGAAACGCTCAAGATGTACCTGATGGCAAATTCCGTTACCAGGTCTCGAAAAATATATACCGTGCTTTTTCGCTACAGATTGTATAAAAAGATGGTCATCAGCGTTTTCAAAGCCTGTTTGAAGTGTGTTGTGATCTATGTATGCTACACTTTTTTCGGTTTTTACTCGCTTTACGCCCATAGCTTCAAACTCAAGGTATGCCATAGTACCTGTAGCATCCTGAGTTAATGTTTGATCAATACGAATTCCTATGTCACTGCCTGTCTCCATTTCTCCGACAACCAAGTGATTTTTAATTATTTTTTGCGCCAGTGTATAGCCCATTGGGCAACCTCCTTGTATACCAAAAAACTCTTTTTCCAAAATGCAGTTTTTATTATACCTAAATTGAGAAATATTTGCAAGAAAAATCCTTTTTTATTCGAAAAAAACTCAAATAAACCTTGAAAAATCCTTATTTCGTGGTATAATATACCTGTTGTATTATAATTATAATTAAATTGTAAAATTACAAATAAAAATAATGAAAAGAGGCATACATACATGACAACAAAACTACTTCGAAAAATCATTGTAATTATTTGTTGCTGTGCGTTGCTGTTAACAACCTTTACAACTGTTCTATTCGCAACAACCACAACAAACTCAAAATATTTGCTTGTTACAAATTCTTCATTAAACATAAGGTCTGGTGCAGGAACAAGTTATTCAGTTTTATCTACGATCTCAAAAGGGACAACCATTACTGAACTAAAATCAAGTTCAAACGGTTGGGTAAACGTCAGCCTTCAAAACGGTACAAAAGGCTATTGCAGCACTCGCTATTTAAGCATTGTAAGCGGAGCTGTTGGAGTTAGTATAAACGGAAAAACAACTGCTATCGTAAATTTAAGAAGCGGTCCAGGTACCTCATATTCAATAAAACAAACTGTTGCAAACGGAACGACTGTAACAGTAAACGATAATACAAGAGATGATTTTGCTTATGTAACTTTGAGCAACGGAACAAAAGGCTACATATCAAAAGATTATTTAACTATTAATTTTATTCTTTCTTCTGTAGCGAGCACCACCGTTCCCGCAACAAAACCTGCAACTCAACCTGCAACTAAATCTTCGACACAACCCAAAACAAACCCACCCACACTTGCCCCTACGGCAGCACCGACAAAAGCCCCCACTTCACCGCCCACACAACCAAGCACTTCATCAAACTTAATTTTGGTTGATCCACAAGCGTCTGTCATCTATACAGGCAGCGCATGTTTTATAAAAACATCAAATAATACTTCTTCAGCATCGTGGAAATCAAGTAATAACAATGTCGCAACGGTATCAAGCGGTCTTGTAACAACACACAATACAGGAACAGCAACAATTACCGCAAGCGATTCAAGCGGAAAGACAACAACAAGCCGTACTCTTACCGTTGTAAACGAACCGTCAGGTAATATTAATCTTTCAAACACTTCTATTTCCATTACGAGAATGAAAACAGTTTATGTTGAAGCTTCTTACAGCGGAAATGTTTCGTGGTCGACTTCCGATGCTTCGATAGCTGCCGTCAACAATGGTATGATTACAGGGATAAAAGCAGGAACGGCAATTATTACTGCAATGGATCCTAAAAATAGTAAATTTATTCAATCTTGCGTCGTTACGGTAAACCCTGCCGATCCTATGAAATTTAGCTACTCAAATCCGAATTCGGCACTTTTAAATAAACCCGTAACTTTTACAGCAATTACCGATCAATTAAGAACAAGCGCACGTTTCGACATAACACTTTCAGACGGCTCTGTTGTTTCCGTACCTGCTGCACAAAAAACCACAGACGGGAACGACTACATTTGGACAGGTACATATACATTTACAAAAGCCGGTACATATAACTATACTGCATACACACAGTGCTGCGATAAGTGGTCAACGTGTTCGGCGGGTAAAAACAGCGTATATGTTTCTGGGCTTACAAATAATACCGATGTTTCAACCGTTTCACGCAGAGCAAGCGATAATTTAATTCAATTTATCGCAAACTATGAAGGATATGCTTCTACTGTATACAACGATCAGCTGGCAGGAATACCAACTGTCGGATACGGACTGGCGATTAACCCTGGTGACGTATTCTATAACAATTTGACAAAGAACGAGGCATTTGCATGCCTTATAAATACCGTTAATAATGGCTCTTATACTCAGAATGTCAATGATTTTTTAACAAGCAAAAAAGTAAAATTCAATCAGCAACAGTTTGATGCATTAGTTTCCTTTGTTTACAACTTAGGTTCTTATTCACTTTCAAACAGCGGATTACAATCTGTTTTGCTTAACTGTGATGAATCGCAAAGCAGCTCTTCCAACACACTGAAAGCAGGCACCGTAGGAACAGTTGATTCTGGCGGAAGCGGTTTGAATTTCCGTTCAAGTCCGTCTACAAGTTCATCAGTTATTAAAGTTTTATCAGACGGTACAAAAGTTACGCTTATTAATGATGTAACTATCGGAAGTGATTGGTACTATGTAAAACTCAGCGACGGTACAAAAGGTTACTGTTACTCTGAATATCTCGACTTCCCATCAACAGCTACAGGATATAAAAACTTTAATTTGCTTTCGCAAAGTTCAGTTATTAATGAATTCTTACAATGGCATCATGTTGGAACAACATGTGTTTGGGGATTGCTCTACCGCAGAGTTGACGAAATGGAAATTTTCTTCTATGGCGACTATACTCGCAACGGAGACAGTAATTCGCATCACTTTAAATTCGCATGCCCACGCAACTCTAGCTTTTCAATTAGTTAAATCGAAAGTAGGAATATATTTATTATGAAAAAATTTGGCTTTTTTGGCGCAGGAAATATGGCAACAGCTATTATAGACGGAATGATTCGCAGTAACTTCACAGAACCAGAATCAATATTCGTATATGATATCGATACCGAAAAGCTTTCCGTTATGCAGCAAAAGGGAATTAATACATGCAAAAACAGCGGTGATGTTGCTAAAAATGCAGAAATTATTGTTTTAGCTGTAAAACCGCAAAACTATAAAGAACTCTTAAATGAGATTAAAAACGATATAAGCGAGCAAACTGTTCTTGTTTCTATTGCAGCTGGTATTTCAATTGATTTTATTGTAAAAAATGTTGAAAAGAACGTTCCCGTAGTTCGTGTAATGCCAAATACGCCACTGCTTCTCGGAAAAGGCTCTACTGCAATGGCAAAGAGCGAAAATATTAGCGATGAAGATTTTAAAATCGTATACGATTTATTTGCTTTATCGGGCACAGTTGAAATTCTGACTGAAGATCTTATGAATGCTGTCATTTCCGTAAACGGCAGCAGCCCTGCATATATTTATTTGTTTGCAAAAGCTATGGCCGATTATGCTGTGGAGCAAGGAATAAATTATGACAGCGCCATGAACCTTATTTGTGCTACATTTGAAGGCAGTGCCGCAATGCTTAAACACTCAGGAGACACTCCTGACGTGCTGATAAAGAAGGTTTCTTCCCCAGGCGGAACTACTTTAAAAGCACTGGAAACGCTTGACTCTCTGCATTTTTATGATGCAGTCAAAAATGCAATGGACGCTTGTACAAAACGAGCAATTGAACTTTGCAGCAATGACTGATTTTTTCTTTTTTCTTTCTTGTTCTTGTCCGTTCTAAAAACAAACTGAAATTCATAAAATCCTAGTAACAATACAAGCTATGGAGGATTTTATGAAAAGCATTGTTTGGGAGATTCCGTCTCCAAAAATCATAGGAATGAGAAAATCAGACTATCGTTATTATATGAGACGGTACGGTTTAATCACATTTTTTACAGTTGTACTGTTTATCGGTATGTTTATTGGCGTTTCTGTGGCTAAACATGCCAATGCAAATTTGATAAAGCACCTTGATTTTTTGTTTTTAACAAACTATTCAGCTCGTTCTTCACAGTCTGTTTTTGATACTTTTGCGGCATCTCTTTCTGCATATTTTCTTCTTGTTTTTGCCGCTTTTTTAATTGGGCTTTCTGTCTGGGGTACAGCTGTTATTCCTTTTGTATCTTTGCTAAAAGGCTTTGGAATTGGACTTTCTGCCGGATATTTGCTTTCTGCATACGGCGGCAAAGGAATCGGTTATTATTTTCTGATTTTACTTCCTGGTGCTTTTTTATCTTCAATGGCTCTCATCATTCAAAGCAGGGCATCTTTCTATTTTGCAAAAACACTTTTAAAATCAATTACTTCCAAAGATAAATCTCCGAATTTGAATAAAAGCATTAAAACATTATTGATTAAAACATCTTATGTTTTGATTTTGACATCATGTGCCGCTATTCTTGACATGATTTTAACGTCTGTATTTGCAGCACTATTTAAATTTTAGCACAAACTTGAAAGGAATCTTAAATCCGAAATGAATCAAAACATAAAGGATTCTAATAAAAAACTAAAGGGCGCTCCCCTATTTCTTCGAATTTTCACTTCTAAGTTTAAAACAATTCTTAAAACAAATTTATTATTTATTTGTCCTTTTATAATCGTCAACGCAATTCTTTTTTGTATAACGGTTTTTTTACAAATTAGAAACCCTGTTGCTTTTTTTGTTATTTGGTTTCTTCAAGTACCTATACTTTCTCCTTTTTGGTATGGAGTTTGCGGTATAACTAAAAACCTTGTAGCGCAAAAGCCTGTTGTATCGGTATATAATATATATAAAACATATGTAATTGAAAACTTGAAACAATCGCTTATTAATGGCATTATTCTTTATGTTTTGCTTACTGTTGAAAGTATTGCCTTGCTCACTTATTTTTTCAAAGCACTAAGCCAGCCAAGTATGTGGGCGATTTTTGCAGTTTCAGTTGTAATTTTTGTTTTTATTTTGTTTTTTAGCTGTTATATTCCTGTTATGACAGTATCTTATAAACTTAAATCAAGTGATATTCTCAAAAACTCCGCATTAATGTCGGCTTTTGAATTTAAAACAAATTTAATTTTTTTGTTTGCATTTATTATTTTTATAATTCTAAACGCCGCTTTAAGCATATTAGCGGTAATTGCTTTTCTACTGTATTTTCCGACTGCATTTGCTTTGATAATCAACATGAACTTTCAGCCTAAAATGGCTCAAATGCTTGACATTGAAAAGCCAAAAGAAGAAATTAAAAAGAATGCGGCTCCACTTGCAAATATTACTGCTTCAAATAAACAAACTGAGAATGCATCTGATGAATATATTTTTCATGAAGGTAAAATGATTAAACTTTCTGTCTTGTTAGCTCAAGCAGAAAATCAAGAGGACAAACAAAATGAAGAAGAATAAATTTATTGTATTATTAGCCATTGTAATTGTTTTTGCTTTTTATGGATGCAACAATAAAAATAACGGAAACAATACTGACAGTCAAGCCCAAACTTCTGTGGAACAAACAACCGTTACAACTACTGATGCTCCGACAACAGCCCCAACAGAAATTGCTACAAATGCTGCTACTTCCGCACCGTCACCTACCGTTGCAGTTTCGTCAAGTACTGCTTCATCCGCATCATCAACAAAAAATGCGTCTGTAGTCGGAAAATGGAAGCCATATGCCGCAGTTAATGCCAACACTAATAAATCCGAAAGCTTATCTTCAATTTACGGCACTGCTTACACACAATACGGCGGTGAATTAACATTTAACAGCGATAAAACATTCTCGATTTGGATTGGCGTTTCAGCTACAGATGGTTCAGGTGAAGGCACATATAAAATAAGCGGTAATACAATTTCAGTAAGTTTTGATAATAATACAAAGGCAACATATCAATATATAAGCAACTATCAGGGGCATAAAGCAATAAAAACAGTTGACAATACTCATTATATTTATTTTATAAAAGAATAATCATAAAATACAAAACTCAACCCCACCGATCAAAAATCGGTGGGGTTAATTATTTATAGAAATATACAAAAACAGTCGATGTACAATTTTGTACATCGACCGATGCTACATTAATTAAAATCAAACCTCAGTAATCCAGCCCATAGTATCAGGTATTTTGCCCCATTGGATACCTGTCATGTTGTCGTATAGCTTCTGTGAGATTTCGCCTATCTGCATGTTGTTGATAATCATTTTCTTATCGCCCCATTTTAGCTCGCCGACAGGAGAAATAACAGCAGCAGTTCCTGTACCGAAACATTCTTTCAATCTGCCTTCATCATATGCCTGAGCTACTTCATCAATTGAAATGCGGCGTTCAACAACATTATATCCCCAGGAACCTAAAAGTTCAATCGCTGACATTCTTGTAATTCCGGGTAAAATCGAACCCTGAAGCGCAGGCGTAATGATTTCATCATCAATTATAAAGAAAACATTCATAGTGCCTACTTCTTCTATGTATTTGCGTTCAACACCGTCAAGCCACAAAACCTGTGCATAACTTTGCGACTCAGCTTCATCTTGAGCCTTTAATGACGCAGCATAATTGGCAGCTGTTTTTGCAAAACCAAGACCGCCACGAACAGCACGAACATAATTTTGCTCAACATAAATTTTTACAGGATCAAGCCCTGACGGATAATATGCGCCGACAGGTGAGCAAATAATACAGAAAATATAATGCGAAGCAGGATGTACGCCGATTACAGGGTCAACAGCAAAAATAAACGGGCGTAAATACAGTGAAGTACCCTCTGATTCAGGAATCCAGTCTTTTTCAATTTCAACAAGCTTTTTAAGAGCTTCTACGCAAAAATCAACATCAATTTTCGGTATGCAGATTCTTTCGTTTGAGTTGTTCAAACGCTCCATGTTTTTTTCGGGACGAAATAAAACTGCTTTGCCTGAAGCTGTTTTATAAGCTTTTAAACCCTCAAACACTTCCTGACCGTAGTGAAGACACATTGAAGAGGGCTCCATCAGAATTGGACCGTACGGTATAATTCTCGCATCATGCCATCCTTGACCTTTATCGTAATTCATTAAAAACATATGGTCAGAAAAAATCTTGCCAAAACCGAGATTGTTTGTATCTGTCGGTTTTGCTTTAGGATTTTTTGTAAGACAAATCTTAATTTCTTGCATAATAATGCCTCCAATAAACAATATATTCTATTTTAGCACATTATTTTACAATTCGCAAGGGCAAAAGCTGCATATCATCAGGTATTTCTGCTTTTAAAATTATAATTTCTCTATTCTTTGGATGAATAAACGAAATCTCTCCGCAGTGAAGCGCCTGACGTTTGATTTTATCGAGATGTCCTCCATACATATCATCCCCAGCAAGCGGATGCCCGATAGAGCTAAAATGCGTGCGAATCTGATGCGTTCGCCCTGTTTCAAGTTTAATTTCCAAAAGAGTTAAATCCTCATTTGTTTTTAAAACTTTATAATGTGTAATTGACCTTTCTCCGTTTTCGTGAACTTCTCTTTGAATTGTGTGCCCTGTTTTTACTCTAATCGGTGCGTCGATTGTTCCGCTACCTTTAAGTACTCCCTCACAAAGAGCAAAGTATGTTTTCTCGATTTTCTTGCTTATAAAATTGGCTGAATATCTGTCTTTTGCAATAACAACAAGGCCTGTAGTATCACGGTCAAGACGATTAATTACACGGATTTTATACAACTCATTGTTTTGCTTCATATGATATACAACAGCATTAGCTAGTGTATCCCGTTGATGAATTTTTGTAGGATGTACAGGCATATGAGGCGGCTTATTAAGTACTAATAATGTATCGTCTTCAAAGACGATATCAAGCGGATAGTATACTGGTTCAATCGCATTTTCGTCTTTAGGCAAATTTAGAAATATAATATCTCCGCTGCGAACATTGTCTATTGTCCGAATCAATTTCCCATTGCAAGTAATTCCGTTCTCTTCACGTACAAGCCTTGTAATCATTCGAGCCGATACTTTGCAATACGACTTTAGAAATGTCTTCAAATCTTTATTATTAAACGATTCAGGCACGATAAATTCAATTTGTTTCCGTTCCATTAATATATCACCACAAAATTATATCAAAATTAGAACTGATTTTTTATGAATAAACTTGTCTTATTTGTATTATATATTAGAAGGCAATCTAAAAGACAATCTATAAAATCAAGGAAGTGTTTTTATGGGCAAAGTTTTTAAACGATTACTACCCATGCTTGTTACGTTGTCATTATTTTTTGCAATACTTGCAATCAGCTTCAATACAAAGGGAAACAATCAAAATGACACGAAAACCCCAAATGAACCTGCAATTCATTTAAATGTCAGCCATAAAGGTGAAATGCTGGCTGTTTGGGTGCCGTATATGACGCTTTCACTTGAAAATGGAACACAATCTGAAGCAGCTTTTAAAAGCAAATTTGATAATATAATCTCAGTTGCAAAAAAATCGGGAATGAATACACTGATCGTACAAATCCGACCGTTTGCCGATGCATTGTATCCGTCAAAATATTTTCCATGGTCGCATATTTTAACTGGTACACAAGGACAAGACCCCGGTTATGACCCTTTGAAAATCATGGTTCAAGATACTCATGCGGCAGGTTTGGAGTTTCATGCATG
The DNA here is from genome assembly GCA_030705695.1 of Bacillota bacterium. Lineage (GTDB taxonomy): Bacteria > Bacillota > Clostridia > Oscillospirales > Acutalibacteraceae > JAUZPX01. The sequence continues at coordinate 6,284 of JAUZPX010000041.1, read as the reverse complement.
GGTGAATCCTCTGCGAATCTCATCGAACGGAACACCAAAAACATTAAGCAAAAACAACCAATATTATACGCTAAAAAAAGAAAACAGTGACTATGTACTTAGCTATAACAACAGTTATTATCTTAACCCTGCCTACCCGGAGGTCAGAAAGTTAATAATCGACGATATTAGGGAAATCGTTAGCAAATACTCTGTTGACGGAATTCAGTTCGACGACTACTTTTACCCTACTCAAGATAGCGGATTTGACCAAGTTTCTTATCAAAAATACACGTCAAGTTTAAGTGACAATGCAAACCCTTTAAGTCAGCCAAATTGGCGAACAAACAATATTAATGCATTGATAAGCGGTGTTTACAGCGCAGTACACATAGCTAATAAAAATGCTGTTTTCGGAATTTCTCCCGAAGGAAACATGAGCAATGATATCAGCGCAGGCGCCGATGTTTATTCCTGGAGCAAGGACAGTGGATATATCGATTACATATGCCCGCAGGTCTACGTAAATTTCGATTCAAGCGTACTGCCATACGGAAGTGCCGTAGATGATTGGCGAAAGCTTGTAACATGTAAAAACGTAAAGTTGTATATTGGACTTGCAGTATATAAAGCAGGCTCAGATGCAGACAGCGGCTCTTGGAAAAAATCCGACAATATCATAGAAAAAGAAATCGAATTTGCCAGAACAAAAAAGGTCGACGGTTTTATGCTGTATTCCTGGGATTATCTGCAAAATTCACAGACAGCACAAGAAATGAAAAATGTAATGAAAGTGCTTTCCTGAAAATTTATTTTAACAAAGTTCACCAAAGCAAGAATCTTTATTGCAAGAAATATTTTTCACAGGTAAAATGAAACCCGACAAATTTTCATTTGTCTTAACAAAAACCGGTGTATAATTTTCTGTGTAACCTTCAAAATATCCGTCTTGATTGGCTTTTTCAAACAGAACCAGTTCTGTTTTACCGATTTGACCTTCTAAAAATTCAACTCGGCTCTCTTCAGCTGCCTTTAGCATTATATTTGTCCGCTTTGTTTTAATTGCCTCATTTACTTGATTCGGTGCATCATAAGCCACTGTACCCTTTCGTCTGGAATATGGAAAAACATGCATCTTTGAAAAACCTATTTCTTTAACAAAATTAATAGATTTTTCAAATTCCTCATCCGTTTCACCTGCAAAACCAACCATTATGTCTGTTGTAACAGATGCATTTTTAAAAAAAGAACGAAGATTTTCAACAATCTTTCTATATTCGTCTGTATTATAATGTCTGTTCATGCGTTTAAGCGTTTCATCACATCCGCTTTGAAGGGATAGATGAAATTGAGGACATAATTTTTCAAGCTTTGAAAGCTTTTCGATTGTCGTAATATCCAAACGTTCAGGCTCCAATGAACCTAATCGTACACGCTCGATTCCTTTTGTGTCATTTGCAATTTTAATTGCATCGAACAAATCACATCCGATATCTTGACCATATGCCGAAAGATTAATCCCGACTAATACAATTTCCTTATATCCATTTTGAGAGAGCTTGCTTATTTCTTCATGTAAATCCTCAAGCGGTTTTGAGCGCACTCTCCCCCTTGCATACGGAATAATACAATATGAGCAAAAGCGATTGCATCCATCCTCGATTTTCACGAAAGCACGTGTACGATCATCAAATTTTGAAACAGACATTTTTTCAAAATTCGCTTTGTTTTCGTGTTTATGTATTAAAATTTGTTTCTGATGATTTGTTAAAAAGCTTTCGATAACAGAAACAAGTTCACTTCTTAACGCATTCCCGAGAACAATATCTGCATCCTCAAAAAGTTCATGATCATCAGGAAATGCCTGCGGCATACATCCTGTAAGAATCAAAACGCAATGTGTATTTTCTCTGCGTTCACGGCGCAAAAGCTTTGTAACCTTACTATCGCTTGTTTTAGTAACAGTGCAGGAATTTACAATAATAATATCTGTCGTTTCTTCATCGTTTGCACATGAAAAACCAGATTTTTTAAGCATCTCACGCATTGCTTCAGATTCATATTGATTAACTTTACAACCAAGCGTAATGATTTTAAAATTCAAAACACCGCTCCCTTTTGACTAAAAAACATAAAAATAATACTATTAAAAACAATTAAATCTATAATAAAATTGTTGTTTTTTTATCGTGTTTTTACAAAGAATTTACAATTGAGTAAAATATATTGACCAAAGCATTTCACAGTGATAGTATATATAAGGAGTTCAGATGTATTGGAGGACAGGCTATGTGTACGAAAATTATTAGTATCCCTAATATCAATACCGCAAAAAACTTTGTTAATATGGCAAGCAAATACATGAATTTAAAAATCATGCTCACCTGTGAAGATTATGAAATCGATGGCCATTCCATTATGGGAATTTTAAGCTTGAATATGGATAAACCAATTGAGCTTGTCACCGATGAAAATTGCCCTCAGGAATTTTTGAATGACATTTCAAATTACGAAATCAAACAGTAAAAGCAACTTATTCAGTATAGGTTCGAATAAGAAAAAAGTCAAGATACGGGCAAAAATTTGCCCGTATCTTTTTTTGCATTTTATGTATAATCGATTAACCTGAAAACACCCGCAAATTAATGCGGGTGTTTTTTAATATACAGATAATAATTAAGGATTATATACAGACCATGACAATGTAGGCAGATTTCCTGTGCCCATTGGCTTGCAGCAGTTGTTTGAGCCAATTACTGTTGATGTAATGTCATCTGTCTGCAAAATGCCTGCTTGTTTAAACGTCGGGTCATTCATATTCATGAACAGGAATCCTGTTCCAACTGGAATTGTTGCCATCCAAATATTTGTTCCGCTAATGTTTGTCATAGGAACTTCAGTCTGATTAAACAAATAGATATAAACATCGCTCCATTGCGCTATGGAATTATTAAAGTAAAGTGTAATATCCCCAGATGGGTTATCTGTTACAGAATTATAAACACCCCATGTACCTGTGGAGTTTGTTGTATCTGTAAACTTATTGTTTGTACCCATTGTACCTGTTGATTCCCATTTGTTCCATGCAGCTGCTGTAGAAAATGAGGTAGCAGCAGGGAGTCTGTAAAAGTTTGCTGTTGTCCAGGTTTTTGGAACATCAGCACTCCAGACAGTTGCGCCAAGCTGTGCCATCTGAAGACTCGTTGTTCCGTTGCTGACATACATATTTGCACCTAAATTTGCTACCCACCCAAGAGCATCTTTAAAGTAAATTGTTTTTAAGTTTGGATCTTGTGTTGGTGCCTGTGTCGGAGCAGTTGTCGGTGCAACAGTTGGTGCGATTGTCGGAACTGAAATTTGAATCAATGTATTTATATTAAACGGAACAGACATATTTGCAAGCCATTTTTGAATGGAAGTAGCATCTTTTAAATCTATCGCTCCGCTTGCGTTTACATCTCCGGCCAAAAGTGCAGTACCTGTAAATTTCCCAACCAAACCTGCAAGAGATTTTTGAACAAGCGTAACATCCTTAAGATTGACAACGCCATCTAAACTTACATCTCCCAAACGATAAGCATTTTCAACGGTTGTAGGAGGCGTTGTCGGAGCATATGTAGGTGAAGTATCTGTAATATCAGCAGCAGTATAAGTACCTGCATCTGTCCAATCTCCTGCCGACCAAATCATAGAACCAACTAAATTGAAGCCGCCTGCCTCACGGTTTGCAGCAAGTGTTGCCGAACCGTAATCGAGTACTGTAAGCGGAATTGTTCTTCCGTCAAGACCTGTTGTTACTGGTCCTTCATTGAATTTAACAATCGGATTTTTAACACTTGCCGGTACTGTACACTGGTAAAGAGTAGTGCTTCCCGAAACAAGAGTCATTGCTGTACCAGGATACGCAGACACCGCTGTATTTCCGTCTTTTATGAAACAATACGGTGCTTTCCATGCAGGGCAAGTATTATCGAAATAAACAACTCTTGACTCGCTCGCATTTTTCTTTTTGAAGTTATATGTTTGTGAAGTTGTTCTTATTCCGTCTGTAGCTGTCACAGTAACAGGAATATATTTTCCTGCTGAAACATACGCACCAATTGAAAATGTAGTTGAGCCTGTAAATGTTTTTGATGCACAATTACTGATTTTATATGTTCCTGATGTTGCGTTTGACAATGAAAGTGAAATTGTAGAAGTATCTGTTGTGAAACGGCAAAGAGAATCAGATGTAACGTTAGTGCCGTCTTGCGTAACATTTACAACTGGAGTTGTTGCAGTTTTGTTATAGATAACGCAAACAGAATTTGCAGGGAAAGTACCTGTCATAGTTCCGTTTGATACTGTAAATGTATTTCCGCTTACTTGATCGGTATATGTACCGTTTGCAATGTTAACAGGAAGCGAAGAAACAGCACTTGAGCCAACATTTGTGACAACAGCACCTGTTGTTCCGCGGGTAACAATGTACGACGAGCCAGAAATCGAACAATTTTCAGACTGACCTACATATGCATTTTTAAATGCATTAACAGCAGCAACAGTTTTGCTTTCCCATAAGAGATTGCCAGGGCCGCCCATTAGTTCATCATAAGAAACACCTTTATCGCATATTTGCTTATGAAGCGGTCTTACAAAGAACAACGAAGGAGCATCTTTTCTGGCGCCTATCATTCCGTAGCCTTCAAGAATTTGTGTATCTGTAAGACTTACGGAAGTACCGTCGTTAAAATTATCATGAGATTCAACCCAAGTTACAAGTTTATCTGATGCAGCACCGGTTGAACCATAAGTTCCTGAGCCTGTCGGCATTGCCGAAAGACTTTTGGTAATAACAGCTGCACGAACAGTATTTCCAAGAGTATAGTCAGTAACACTCATAAAATTAGTGTAGCCCGAAATCGATGCTTTACCAGCTAAAGACAATACTTCACCGTAAAGATAAACATTCGATTTGTATGATTTAATTCCGCCAATTACATTCGTCCAGAAATCACTGCTTGTGTTGCCTGAATATTCATTTGGCAATTCAATATGTTTAGCAGCATCAAAACGGAAGCCATCAGCTCCTAAATCTACGCAGCTTTTCAAAAGACCAAGAACAGCATTTTGTACAGTATGATTACTTGTATTCAAGTCAGGAAGTCCTGAAATATTGTTTTGTGTCATATTATTACGAGTTGAATCGCTTGTATCCTTCTTTGTACCGTGCCAGCAGGTAGGATCATTTAAAAATGTCGGATCAATGTTTGCGTTCAAATCTCCGCTTTTTGCTGTAGTCAAATCACTTTGTGCCATGTGATTTGCAACGATATCAACAATGATTTTAACACCATAATTGTGAGCAGCAGTACACATAGCCTGGAAATCAGCAGAGCTTCCAAGTGAATTTCCGACTTTAAAATTAATTGGCTGATAATATGCCCACCAGTCAATTTGATATTCACCTGCGTTAATTGTAGGCTTATTTCCTTGAACAGGAGAAACCTGAACGCTTGTAAATCCTTGTGAAGCAATATCCTTTATGTATTTTGCTACGTCTTTATACCTCCAGTCAAATGCATGAAGAATGTTGCCGTCAGCAGATGAATCTGCTAAATTATATGCAGTAGCATTTGTACCGGTAGTACCCGTAGATTTTGGTGAAGCCTTTTCGGCTGCATATGTAGTTGATGCAGGAATAATCATAATACTAAGCATCATAATTATTGCAACAACAATACTGATTGACTTTTTAGGGGTTCTCATTAATTTTTCCTCCAATTTATAATTTAATAACTCAAACAAATTAATTATATCTCATAAATTATAATATTTAAAGATGAATCAATACAAAAAATTGTTTTTATATATTTACCCAAAATATAAAAATTTTACTGTCTATTTTGACGAAGAAATCCGGGATTTAAAAAAATCCCGGATACCTTTTTAACTAATTATTATTTAATAATATGTTATTGTGTAATTGACGGTAAATTACCTAAATTGTTGTTTTCAGTCCCATCAGGTAAAGATTTTAAATACTCGTTCCCTTTTCTGCTTGAAATGCCAACGCCCTTTATTCCTCCTTGGCGTGCCAAGGCAATGCCTTCTTCCTTATTAAGCACGCTGCCGTCAGAAAGCTGATATCCATCAACATGGCCGCCTTTCTTAACAAGCGCAACAATTTCCTTTGCGTCATCATTTGGTGTTGGAATCTCTTGAAGTGCATTCAAGGGAAGTGCTTTTAAATCATGTTCGTCTTGTGTCACGTGAAAACTTCCTTTCATTTTATAATTTTGAAAGATAGTTTTCGCAGAAAAATT
>JAUZPX010000040.1 GCA_030705695.1 Bacillota bacterium | reverse complement strand
CATGCAAAGAGCCGAATAAAACAATTGCTGTAAGAACGCAGGAAACATACTTTGTTTTTTTCATTTTGGTATCTCCCTTAGAAAAATTCATTGGGTCTGCCGGCAATAGGCTATTCAAAATCAGGATTTGCATTTGAGGCCGTGCTTATCGGACGGTCTCTTTCATCCTATAACGGCAGCACCGTTAACACTGTAGTATTTCACACCGTTCACTGTTTCAATTTTGATTAATCCATTTACAAAGTTGAATGCAGAAGAGCAGTCCAATCCCTTGACGTGCCCGACTTCCTTGCCACCCGTGTCAATGACCGTCAGCTCGTCTGGAGCTGAACGAAAGACATAGTGCCCTATCCCGTCAAATATCAGACCCTTATCAAAAGCGTAATCATGAGGGAAATTTGGCTTTTTGATTCTTGATTCAAACTCAAAATAGCTTGGCAGAGAGTATATTTCCTTTCCTTTTTCGTTCAGAAGCGACCATGCCCCGTCCTTGTTTTTTTTGCATAGTATTTGCCCGCTGGGTAAAAGCTCAATTTCGTGGCAGTCGGTCGGAACTACAACCGTATCGGGAATTTGCATAACGCCGTATTTTGTTTCTTCTGCATTGGAGACGACCACTTTATCGCCAAACGCCGCAGCCATCTCAACATTGTCTTTATAATGTTTAAAATAAAATACGCCGCTGACGTTTTTCCCGCTTTTATCCCTAACCGACAGACCCGCGCCGCCTCCGTCCAGGGCAATACATTTCTTGTTATAAAATAACCCCGACGTGCCTCCGCTTTTGAAAAGCACCTTTCCGTTCCAGTCCGAAAAGTAAATATCCCTTGAGCCGGAGTAAAGCACTCTTGACGCGCCGTTAAACATGGGCGAAATAATAGAGTATAATGACCACAGGATTTTCCCGTCCGGGATTGAGCGCAACTCTCTATTAGCTTTATCCAGGTCGTTAGAACAAATCATATTTCCGACAAAAAACGGTTTTGAATACTGACTGTGAAAGGAAAAGACTACATTGCCATTTATATCAATAAGGTCATAACCGGATGATCCGGAGCTGGATACAATGCCGTACTTGCCGTTCCAGTCACTCGCGTAAGAATAAACCGGATCGATGATAAACTTGCTCGTTTTATCAACATATCCCCAGGAAACAGTTCCGTCTTCCGACTCTTTGCCCATTAGGTATAAAAAGGGCTCTGCGGTTAATTCCTTGCTCTCTATCCGGTAAATCCTTAACGCTGCAACAATAGCCGTTTCCCTGTTTAGTTCTATCAACGGCTCAAATTCATTAACGTTATTGCCGCGCATAAGGCCGCAATCATAAGCTGCATATACTGCTTCTCTGGCCCATGACGGTATTTGCTGTGAATCTTCATATAAATGAGGTAATGAATTTGAATTGCCGCTTAAAAGCCCTGACGTCCGCATAAGCATAGCCGCTGCCTCGCTGCGGGTAATACCGCCGTTTGGTTTAAATAGACCATTTCCAATCCCATTTACGATACCTAAGGCGTTAGCGTAAAGAATGTCTTCGTTTCGAGTATCCGTAAATGCCGCTTTATTAATTGCAATTGATTTTTCATTTAACAAATCTCCGATCGATTTGCCGGAACTGGCTTCGAGCAAAGCTATCGCGAGCCGGCAAAAATCCGAACGTGTAATATTTTCTTTATAATTATTTTGCATATCTTGCGGGACGAGGTTAAGTGATATTGCCTGCCGGATATCCGCTTGGGCCCATTGCGAAGGCTGATTCGGCAGCGAGTCCGCACTTTCCGCAAAGGCAAAAATTGGAAACGTCAATATCCGCGCAGACAGAATAATGGAAAAACATCTTTTCAGCATATAATCATACCTTATGTTACTTTTTTGGTTATTATATTATTCATTTAATTTGAAACACATTGATAACAAGCCATGCAATTTAAGCTTTTTTATTGCCGCGTTTAGGAGCTTTTTTGTTAGGAATATCGGTCGGCATATTGTTTCTGAAAAATGCCTGCCTCCCGCAAAATTTTATGTACTGGATTACAGAAGATTTTTAATACCCTATCAATTAATAAAAACAACTAAGCAAATAAAATGCAACAATTTATTTAAATGATTTATTGGGGTACAAAAAAGATACGATAAATGTAAAATTTTACTAATATTAATTTATTTACTGCCGATAAAATATATATAAAAATTTATTAAGAGCGAGGTATATAATAATTACTTAAGCTTCTAAAAGGAATCGTTTCTGGCGTTTATGCCTGAAATGTGCATCACACACCATAACAACGAGGAGGATTACTTAATGTTCTTATTTTTAATGGCGCAGCTTGACGATAACGACAGGGAATTCATGCTGAAAATATATAAGAATTATTACAGCTATGCGAGGAAAACGATTTACAATTTGACTCACAATAACGATAATATCGAAGACCTTATAGACGATGTCTTTGTTAAGCTTATTGAAAAAATATCTGTAATTCGCACGCTTAGCAGTTGCAAATTAACCTCCTATGTTGTTTCTACAGTTAGAAGCGTTTCGATAAATTATATAAAACACAGGAATGTAGAAAACAAGTATACGTTCTACAGCGACGATATTGATTTAGCCGAGGGCATGCTGAACAATATTGAAGACGATTCGGAAGAAAGGCTTATTCGTGAGGATGAAATCGAATCGTTAAGCGACGCCGTATCGAAACTCCCTCAAAATCAGCAAGATTTATTATATTTCAAATACATACTCGAAATGAGCGACGAAGACATTGCAGAAAAATTCGGTATAGGTTCAGACAGCGTCCGGCAATATTTGACCCGGGCGCGGCGAAACGCTAAAAAGCTCATGAAAAAGGAGACTAGTAATTATGCCGGGCAGTAAATCTAATGAAATTATAAAACTTAACGAAGAATATGAAGACCGCTTATTTAAGCTGGTAATGGATAATGCCGCCGAAAAAAATGGGAGACTGATAGATAAAGATATCGAGAAACTTAACAGTGACCCTGAAAATCTGCCGTCGCAAACGGATATTATAAGGTTTTCCCAATTACTGGATATGCATCTGAAAAAGATGGAGAAAATACGGAAAAGGCATCGCGGATCAAGACTGATAAGCAGAATAGCAGTGGCCGTGATAATTATAATGGTTGTGTTTTCAATTATGATGCTGACCGTTCAGGCATTCCGCGTTCAAGTACTGAATTTCTTGATTAGCATAGAACCCAAGTTTACGTCGCTCCAATTACAGGGCGGTGATAATGCCCAGAAAGACGGAAAACTGATTGTAAACTGGACAAATGCTTATGTTCCGACGTATATACCTAACGGCTATGAAGTAAGCAATATCTCTTATTCTGATTCACTGAAAAAAATTATATTTACCGGCAAGAATGATAATAGTACTTTTATAACTTACACTGAATCTGAATCAATAAATAGTATATCAATTGACACAGAAGGTGCTTCGCTTGTCGAGAAAGTCTCGATAAATGGTAATAATGGAACGCTTGCGGTCAAAGATTCTACAGTTACAATAGGATGGACTATGGATAATCGGCTTTTCATAATCCAGGCTCAAATAAACAAGGACGAGGCAGTTAAAATAGCCGAGGGCGTAAAATTTGTAAAATAAAATTTTAATAAATGTTGCAATATGCCTCCTGAGTTGTTTTTTATTATAGAAAATAACAAAGGAGGTATTATTTTATGAAAAAAACAATCAGCATTTGTCTAGCGGTACTTATGGTATTCCTTTTATCTGCTCCCGCTTACGCAGCAGACGCAAAAAGTCTTGAAGCCGAAAGTGTGGTGTCCCCCCAATATACGCACATCTTGTTGCTCATTGCGGGGCTTGGCATTGACTCTGCCGGAAAAGCAGATTGTGTAGGGTCTGTGGACTCCTCAAGCACTTCATACAAAACGAGTCTGACTGTTTCGCTACAGAAATACGCAAACAGCAAATGGTCAACCATTAAGTCGTGGAGTGATTCCGGTCCGGGTCGGGGCTTGATTGTCGAAAACTATTATTATGTTGGAAGCGGCAGGTACAGGGTATGCTCTACAGCTAAGGTTTACAATTCCAGCGGCACCCTTTTAGAAACGGCTTCATTTTATTCGCAGGAAAGAACGTATTAAGCTTACAATACTGCATCTTTTTAACTCAAGTATTTCGCCATTACGTAAAGAAGGTGAGTCCAATGGAAATTTAAAATCACAAGGAGTTCCTAGATCAACGTTTTATTATCATACTATCTAGCTAAGATGTTCAAAAACAAAAATGTAAAATTTATTAGGAGGTTTTATCAATGAAGAAATTTTTATGCATTGTTATGGCTATGTGCATAGCATTTTCAATGGCTACTATAGCTTTTGCGACAGACATTAATACAAATAGCTCACCTATTACTGTAACCAAAGGAACATTAGCGTATAATCCTCCAGCGGCCTCAAACGGTTTGCAGGCAACTGCACCGCCTACAACCTATGCGCCTTCCTCATGGTATGGTTATAACGTTCATCATAATTGGACTGCAAAATCATACACGTGGTCTTCTTATTATTTTACAAATAGTGATGGATTATATTTTGATTGTTACTCTACAAAATCATTTTATGTGGAGTTTTATTACCCAAGCGGAACTTACATATCCACCGGCTATCCGACATTGTCAAACGGACAATATGCCTTGGAATGTACAATGGATGGGTCAACTGCCGGCTACTATGTCAAAATAGTCAACAATAGTAGCTCATCAATAACCTCGAGCTCATATTATAGAATCTGGTCTGTCAGATAATGAATATGAATAGCGCTCAATAAATAAATAATTTCAACAAATATGAGCCGCATTTCTAATGCGGCTCATATTTGCAGCCTGTAAAATACCCAGTTTTGGCTTTAGCAACAGGGGCCTTGGGCAACTTCCCACGAACTATGTGCATTTATCTAAATAAAACTTGCCTATAAATTTTCCTTTATTTTGACCCCACCCCCATTTTAGGGCAGTCGGATTTGCAATGTAAAAAAGATTAATCCAGTGAGTTATGAGGGCGATCTTGACGTTATTCAGCGTACTAATCTGTCGGCGCTGACTGCCAGGTTACTCCGTCAGCGCTGTATTCCGCTTCACTGGTTTTCGGATCAATACGTAAAAACAGCCAGGTTGCTCCATTATCAAAGCTTACTTTAGAATCACCAGTTTCCATATCGATGCGGGTTAAAAGGTATTCTCCCAAAATAGGATAATAACGCTTGGATATGCTCACGCTTTCCTCATCGGTTTCAGAATCTCCCTGGATACTATTTTCGGTTAGGGAAGAAGCGCTGGCAGCAGGCTTAGTGGTTGTTTCATTTTTGATGGCTGGAGTGCTTACAGGCAGAGTGTCAGAATTCCCGGCATCCTCAGAAATAGAGATGTCATGGACATTTGAGGTGACAAAACCAACGGTTATACCGGCCACAAGCAGTGCGGCGACTATAATTACCGGTATTGAATGCTTCTTGATTTTCATAATTGCGGTCACCCTTTCTTCGATCGCATTCTTGCTGAAATTATTACACAGTGGGGTGAAAAGACTTTTTCTTTCCTCTAATCCTATGAGCGTCAAGGCATAAACTGATTTTACGGATACTCCGAACGTCATTACCACGGCTTCATCGCACGACAGCTCTATGTCACGGTTGGCAAGAAAATACATTATCCAAACAAAAGGGTTAAACCAATGAACGCACAGGGCGCATGTAAGCAGCAATTTTGTTAACGTGTCGAACCGTTTGATATGCATATACTCATGAGCAAGTACATACCGAAGCTCTGTTTCATCCGTCAAATCGGATTTCACGGGCAGAAGTACTACAGGCCGGAAAACCCCGTAAGTGAGCGGAGCTTTTATTCTGTCGCTGCATTTGATTCTGACAGGCAGTCTCATGGGATGTTCCTGCTTCCAAAGCGTTATAAACTTGTTTTCGAAAGGCAGCGCGACGCTGAATTCTTTGCAGCACCTGATATAGGATACCATAAAAAAGATTGTGCAAAATGCCATGCCAATAAGCCAAACAAGAACAAGCGGAGAAGCTGACGGAGACACCGCTGAAGTGGCACCATTAGAAAAAACCGACGTACCGGCATTGCCGGTTATACCGAATAAATCAACCGGCGTTCCGGTTATGGCAACGGGCGGAACGAAAAGCTTCCCATCGGAGGTTTGCCTTAGCATGCGAATACCCGTATACAAGCTGAAACGTGATGGAATTGAAAACGGGACAAGCAAGCGGCATAGCGTTATGTACCATAAAATAAGAAATGTCTTTTTAGGCAGCTTGTACACACTTAGCGCGCGGAGAATAACGATTGCAATAATAAGGACTGCCGCAGAAAAACTCATTTGAAGAATATTCATATTTACCGCCCTATTTCAAATTATCTACAATCTGTTTAAGCCTCTTAATTTCCTCATTGGACAGCTTTTTCCTGCTTAACAGCGACGCAAAAAGTAAATCAGCGGAACCGTCAAATACTCTTTTTATCAATAAGTTTGTTTCCTGATCCTGCACCTGTTCTTTCGCAATCAATGCATGGCACAGGAAATTTGGCTCGCTGCGTTTGATTGCACCTTTTGCAATACATTTTTTTATAAGCGTATAAGTCGTGTTTATGTTCCATCCTACCTGCTCTTTGAGAATATCCGAAATTTTCTTGGCTGTTGTATCTCCTTCTTTCCAAAGAACAGCCATTACTTTTAGTTCGGAATCAAAAAGCTTGATTTCCATTCGATACCCTCCATACTATTTCGATAGTATAATGATGAGCCCATATTATCACAGCAAAACGAGACTGTCAATACTATTTAAGTAGTATGAAGTTCCAGAAAATCCGCGGACTTTTGTCTTTGACTAATCTCATAAAACTCCGCGCTATTCAGCGAAACAGTATAAAAGCTTCTGTTAAAAATTGAAGGCTGTTCTGCTTTGTTGTCTTTAGTTACTAGGAGAATAAAGGAGGATTTATTATAAAAAAGTTAATCTGGAGGGCGTGTCGTAAAATGTTTTTACAGAAACGTGCGATGACACGCCCTTTACCCAAAATCATCGGATAGTCAAAACGCACTGGAAGCGCTTTCAGAAACAGCTCCAGTGCTTTATGCTCATATACTTCTTGTTACCCATTTTCATCCGACAGCCCTTTAGGCGTTCAAAGACGCTGCATCCCCACTCGGAGAGCCTGCGGCACTTTCAGCGTCAGCCAAAGTGTCAGAATAGGCCATATGATAATCTCGAGCTATTAATGGTGGAAACCAACGTCAACGGAGCCAATACAACGTATACATATGATCCGTCCGGCCTGCGTGAATCGAAGACGGTAAACGGCACCCAGACAAATTTCGTCCTCGACGGGGACAATGTAGCGCTGGAACTTACGGGCGGATCCGTTACGGCAAAGTATTTCAGGGGGATCAACCTTATCTCTTCGATGATCGGGAGTATGATAATATGAGCGACTGATCTTTATAAGCCTCTGGGCTTATGAGGTTGGGCAGATGGTTGCCTTGCCGACGCCGCCTTCTTGATTGGCTACGGCAATCACATTTGTCCTTACATAACAAAAGGGCCTAACCATTTGGTCAGACCCTTTTATAAAGAGAAAAGCCTGCTTCATATTCGCGAATCAGGCTTTCATTGATTATTATATTTTAATTATTTCTCGAGCGTGTCTCTGGGTAGATCAGGCAACTTGATATGAAACATCCGGCAATAGTCCTTCTGTGCCTCGATCTCACATTCGGCAATCAGTTGGATAAGCGCAATGTCGCTGGGAGAGTTGCTCCGCTGAGCCTGCTGCAGGGCTGTGATATAATCGTGCCGCAGGATGGGGGGAATGGAAACGATACAGTAGCCCTTATTGACTAAAATCAAGTTCATAAGCAACCGAGCGGTTCGCCCGTTTCCATCTTGAAATGGGTGAATATCCACTAATCGACGATGAGCGTAAGCCGCAAGCTCTACCGGATGCAGCACACCTTTCTTAGCGTTCAAATCGTCGATAAATGCTGCCGTCAAGCGAGGCACCTCATCGGCTGTTGGCGGAACATATTCCGTGCCGGCGATAAACACCTGTCCCTTTCGATACTGACCAGCCTTTTCCGGGTCAATGCCGTTATAAAAAAGATAATGAAGGCGTTTGACGCCCTTTTCGGTGAATGTAAAATCAGTAATGCGGGCAAGCTCCAGCATGAAATCATATGCTTTGGCATGGCCGGTAGCCTCATAACAATCCCGAATCGGCTTTCCACCGACCGTGATACCATCTTCCAATAACACTTTTGTTTCCGAAAGCGTCAGGGAATTACCTTCTAACGCGTTAGAGCTATATGTGACTCCGATCTTAAAGTATGCGTCCAGTTCTTTTATCTCGTCTTCAGATAGTGGACGATAGCTTCTTATTGCATCAGCATTCCGATCTATCTTCTTAAAAAGAGCCTCTTTTTCCATATTGCTCACCCACTTTCTTTTAACTTCAATATTATACCATTAGGGCGGTTTATAATCAATGAATATCAAATACTATGTGGTCGGATCATACGCCTGCGTTGTTATGGAACAGTGCCACATGGGAAATATCAAATTGCATTCTGCCCTATTTGCACTATATCGTCGAACAGACAGACAATGAGGTTTTGAACGCAGCAGTCGATATCAAAGACGGAAATAAGAAGCATAGACATTTTGCTGTATCAGAATCGTTCAAAGGTGCCGTATAAACAAATTTAAAACGAATCATCCATCATTTACGCGACTTAAAATTAACGAAACCAAAGACGAGCTGAAGCTACGGACTTCTGATTATCTATAAAATATGTTGGAAATCTATCACTTTTTAACAGTACAAAACCTCGGCCATGAATTATAGCCGAGGCTTTGCTTAATAGAGGCGACGGGTACTTAATCAAGAGGTGATAATCTTTGACATTATGTAAACCTTGTGATATAGTAAATATATTAGCACTTACTGGCGATGAGTGCTAAAAAGATAAAAATGGATGAAACTACGAAAAGTCACTTTTTATTAAAGTGACTTTTTTTAATAAGCAGGGTAAGTATAAATCGATTTATAAATTACGTTTATTTTCCCCAAAACGAGAAGAGAGTGATTTTGAATGGGAGACAAGAATCCGAAAAAGTTGAAAAAAAAGAAAAAAATAGCCGATAAGGTTACTGTACAACCCATAGCTGCAACGGAAATAGTCCCGGCAAAGAAACCCAAAAAACATCAATAAAAAAGTTAGTCCAATTGCTGGTTCATATCATTAGGATAACGTACGAAATGCTGCGCTGCGAGAAGGTGTTAAAGCAGATTTAAAAAGGAGAAAATTTGAATAAAAAAAGAGTATTGGTCGGCAGCCCGGTATATCAGAAAGCAGAAATATTGGATGCATTTTTAAAGTCGCTGAAAAATCTCAACAGGGATTCTGTTTCTATAGATTATATGTTTGTTGATGATAATATCGATAAAAACTCAAGCATATTGTTGGCTGGTTTTAAAAGAGAAGGATCTAAAGTTTTTATCGTGCATGGTAAAGAGCCGGGAACGTATCTGTGCAATGACGAATCCCATCACTGGAACGATGACTTAATGCTGAAGGTGGCAAATTACAAGAATAGCATTATTCATTACGCGACAGAAAAAAATTATGATTATCTGTTTTTTGTGGACTCCGATTTGGTATTGCACCCGAATCTGATCGAGCACTTAAAGGCTACGAACAAAGATATTGTCTCCGAAATTTTTTGGAGTCAGTGGCATAAAGGCATGCCTTTCGAGCCAAATGTATGGCTGTTTGACGAATACGATATGGTTCCCAAGAGACTCGGCGAAAACCTGAGCGAAAAAGAGTGCGCAATACGACAGAACAAGTTTTTGAACCAGCTTAAAGTTCCCGGTTTATATGAAGTGGGCGGATTGGGTGCGTGTACATTGATAAGCCGCGCCGCACTTTTGGATGGGGTTAATTTCAGGCAGATAAGCAACTTGACCATCCATGGCGAAGACCGGTTTTTCTGTATACGGGCGGCTGTGCTTGGTATTCCCCTTTTCGTCGACACACATTATCCTGCATACCATATTTACAGAGAGCAGGACTTAGCTTCCGTACAAGCTTATATAAAGAGCAATGAAGCGGATATTGCATTTGTACGACGGTCTAAAAAACAAGGGAATAAAATCACCCTCTCCATGATTGTGAAAAATGAGGAGGGGCGTTATCTAAAGCAGGTTCTCAGCAGTTTGAGCGGGCATATTGATGAAGCGGTTATTATTGATGACGGCAGTTCAGACAATACGATCAATTTGTGCAAAGAAATCTTGCATGATGTCCCTCTGCACATGATACAAAATGAGCAATCCATATTTGCACATGAGGCAGATCTTCGAAAAAAGCAATGGAGTGAAACGATAAAAACGAATCCCGACTGGATACTAAACCTTGATGCGGACGAGCTATTGGAAGAGCGCTTTTGGGATCATGCGCCAAAACTCATCAATGACCAGCACTACGATTATTATTGCTTCAGATTGTATGATATGTGGGATGAAACCCACTACCGCGAGGACAAGTATTGGAATGCCCACAGTGTCTACAGACCATTTTTAATAAGATATCAGCCTGATTTTCATTATAAATGGAATGAAACACCTCAGCATTGCGGAAGATTCCCCGTAAATACGTTTTCTTTCCCAAGGGCCGATTCTGAGTTTCGGGTGAAGCATTTCGGTTGGGCAACCGAGGAAGCCAGAGCTGAAAAGAATAAAAGGTATCGGTTACTTGATCCGGACGCTATTTACGGGATCAGGGAACAATATGATTCAATTATGGATTTAAATCCCAATTTGATAAAATGGGAAGTGGGTGGAGTGATATAAATATCGAGGAAAAGAAGGTAAACGTTGGCGTCGGTTTTGTGACTGGGCGCAAGAACTTTAAAAACGTAATAAAGACGTATGTGAATAATTGGAACGAATCCGGACTTGTCGATAATAAAAAGATTGCGCTCCACCTGTTTGTCGCTTACGACTTGAAGTATACAGGAACAACAATGAGCGACTATAAAATTACGGACGAAGAGATATTGGATACGGTGGATTCAGCCTATTATTTAGGCAATTCTGCAATAACAAACGAGGCACAATTTCTGGTTTCAAAAGGCGTCGTTACTTTGGAAGAGGCCGAGCTGATCTTTGGTGAAGGCTATGCAATGAAACGAAATGCGGTTTTGTATTTTGCCCTGAAAAATAAAATGGACTATCTCATCTTTTTTGATGATGACGAATACCCGATCGCAAATATCAAAATCAACAACAGCATTTTATGGAAAGGCCAAGAGGTTTTATCAACACATATTAAAAATATTATGCATGCGGATATGACGCATGGGCATCATTGCGGTTACATTTCTCCAATTCCGCAATTGGATTTTAACGACAAGCTCTCTGAAGACGATTTCAGGATATTCATTGAGTCAATCAGCAATGACATTATTAACTGGGATTCCATAAAAGAAAAGATGAATGACGGCGGCGTTACGTATGCCAACCTTGATATCATCAACAGCAGAAACGTGGAAGTCGTTGAAGAACAAAACGGAATGAAATTCATTTCGGGAGCTAATCTGGGCTTTAACCTTAAAAATCTCGATAAATTATTTCCCTTTTATAATCCGCCGGGAGCAAGGGGGGAAGACACTTTTTTAAGCACCTGTATTTGTGACTGTACCATCAGGAAAGTCCCTTGCTATACCTTCCATGACGGATTCTCAACCTATGAGCATTTACTTCTTGGCGTGCTGCCCAACAAGTTGTTGGCTATGAGGGCGGATTCGGGAGTGAATACCAAGCGGTTTTTAAGAGCGGCCATCGGTTGGATCAGGTACAAGCCCCTCCTGCTTTATATCACGCAACGAGAGCACTTCGATATGGAAATCAGGAAAATGAAAGAAAATCTATCAAGAGTAATCCCAAGGATTTGTGCTCTTTTTGAAGATGATGGATTTAAAGATATGTTGGATGAGCTTGAATTTTATCATATGCATGTAGAAGATCATTATAAAGATTTCGAAAACACGAAGACTGCCTGGCTGAAAATAATAAGGTTTTTAAAGAGTGACAAAATCGCCAACATAGATGTGGGATCAGACAAAATGGTAATCGAAACGTCCGGTAAACAAGGAGAAAAATGATACAGACCAACAATTTGAATGTAAAAAAGCTCATTTTTAGGATCCTGTTGAAAACGCAAAGAGCCAGGGGATGCTCGCTTGCATCGAAACAATGGACGCGTTTGAAGAAGCCCGACCCAGCCCCGAACAGGAACAGCCCAATTGGGGAAAAACGGACATCGAAGAGATCGGAGACGAAGAGATCGGAGACGAAGAGATCGGAGACGAAGAGATTGCAACCCAACTTCTTCAGATGAAGGAAGAGGTAATAAATACAAGTATACCTGAAGGGATAAGCTTCTACGATCCTGTCAGGATGTATCTTAAGGATATGGCGAAAGTACCTCTTTTAAATACGGAAGAAGAGATTAAGCTTGCTAAGCGGATCGAAATGGGAGATACTTATGCAAAGACAACGCTGGCAGAATCAAATCTGAGGCTTGTTGTCAGCATTGCCAAAAAATATATAGGAAGAGGAATGCTCTTCCTTGACTTAATACAGGAAGGCAATCTTGGATTAATGAAGGCCGTTGAGAAGTTTGACTACAGAAAGGGCTTTAAGTTCAGCACCTATGCCACTTGGTGGATCAGACAGGCTGTTACCCGTGCAATCGCTGATCAGGGACGCACAATTAGAATTCCCGTTCACATGGGTGAGATCACAAACAAGCTTATAAGGGTGTCGAAACAACTGTTGCAGAAACTCGGCAGGGAACCTTATCCGGAAGAAATCGCCGCAGAAATGGGGATATCTATAGATAAGGCAAGAGAAATCATGGCAATTTCCAGGGAGCCTGTTTCGCTTGAAACACCACTGGGAAACGAGGGAGACGGCCGTCTTGGGGACCTTATTCCTGACGACGAGACTCCTGCACCAGCCGAGACGGCGACTTTAATGTTGCTGAAGAAGCAGATTTTAGATGTGCTTGATACACTCACTCCAAGAGAAGGAAAAATTCTGCGGTTAAGATTTGGCCTGGACGATGGCAGGGAGAGAACGCTTGAGGAAGTCGGAAAAGAATTCAATGTGACAAGAGAAAGAATAAGACAGATTCAGGAAAAGGCGCTTAAAAGATTGAGACATCCAACCAGGAGTAAAAAACTGAAAGGTTATCTCGACTAAAACGCTTATAGATTACGTGCTATATCCAAAGGCGGATGAGAAAATAATATCTCTGATTTTGGGGTATATTTAAAGTTGTTATACTTGGGAGGGAAGGTGATGAGATCCCTGCTGAAACAAAAAGGGCACCGAATCGGCTGATCCATGAAATCGCCTTAAATCTGTGCATCCCTAAACATAAGATTATATTCATTAAGATCTGGCAAGCTATGGAGATTACGGTAGTTACGTCAGCCGTAAAGACAAAATGAAAAAGGTAGGATTTAATTGTGGGTAACTTCGCGATAGTCACTGATTCTTCCTGTGACCTTCCCGCTAAAATGGCCGAAGAGATGGAGCTTACTATTTTGCCCCTGACCGTTTCCGCCGACGGCAGTGAATATGCAAACCATCTGGACGGCAGAGAGATTTCGTTTGAGGATTTTTACGCCAATATGCGCAGTGGGAAGGCATATGCAACATCGGCGGTGAACGTTGGATCATATATTGATAGGATGGAACCGTTGCTTCAGGCGGGGCTTGATATTTTGTGCCTGTCGTTTTCCTCCGCCCTGAGCAGTACGTATAACAACGCCACGTTAGCGTTAAAGGAGCTTTCGGAGAAGTATCCGGAAAGAAAGCTTTTCAGTGTCGATACTCTCTGCGCTTCCATGGGACAAGGACTTCTAATATCACTCGCCGTCGCGGAAAAACGCAAAGGAAAAACAATTGAAGAAGTTAGGGGTTGGGTTGAAACAAATAAGCTGCGTCTTTGCCATTGGTTCACGGTAGACGACTTAAACCACTTGAAACGCGGCGGCAGGATATCGGGTGTCACGGCGCTTTTGGGCACGATTCTTGATATAAAACCTGTAATGCATGTTGATGACGAGGGGCATCTTATTAATGTGGGCAAAGCCAGAGGGCGGCTTGCGGCTCTTTCCACTCTTGTCGATCATATGGCAAAGACCATTGAGGCTCCTCGGGACCAGATCATATATATCAGCCACGGCGACTGTTATGCCGATGCTGAAAAAGTGGGTAAAATGGCTAAGCAAAAGCTGGGAGTCAGGTCATATATCATAAATTTTGTGGGTCCTGTCATAGGTGCCCATGCCGGTCCCGGCGTAATCGCGGTGTTTTTCCTCGGCAGCAAAAGATAATGTTGATGCCTGATTCCTTTTTATTTTGAATAATGTGCCTTTGGCATAAACCGGAAAGGGATACCTGATAATATGGGTTTTGAAGCGTTGGGACTTAACGAAAATATCATAAAAGGCCTTGCCCTGCAAGGCGTGAACAAGCCTACGGATGTACAGGTGCAATCGATCCCTAAGATCACCCAAAACAAGGATGTTGTAATACAGTCGGAAACGGGGTCGGGCAAGACGCTTGCGTATTTGCTTCCCGTCTTTGAACGGCAGGACCTTTCCCAACGGGTTATGCAGGTGATTGTTATTGTACCGACGCGTGAGCTTGCAATGCAAGTTTATCACCAGGTTGAGACACTTTCGAGAAATTCCGGGATTGCTTTAAGGTCCTGTATCATATTTGGCGGTGTGAATATTAAATCACAGATTGAAAAATTAAGAGAAAAGCCTCAAATCGTTATTGGTACTACAGGCAGGCTCCTTGAATTAATCAAGCTGAAAAAAATTACTGCTCATACGATTAAGACCATTGTAATCGACGAAGCGGACAGAATGCTTGATATAGATAATATTGAGGACGTTAAGGCAATCGTAAAAGCGGTCATGCGCGATACACAAATCGTAATGGCATCGGCAAGTATCTCTGACAAAACCTTTAAGATGGCCGCAGAAATTGCAAAAAAACCTGAACTGATTAAAACAACCAAAACCCTGAAGATACCGGACAATATAAGCCATATGTTTATTGTTGCTGATCAAAGAGACAAAATTGAAACGCTGCGAAAGCTGGTCTATCTGTTAAAACCGGGTCGCGCCATCGCGTTCATTAACAGCGCTTATGAAACGGAAACGGCAACCACCAAACTCAAGTACCATGGCATTAGCGCGGAATGTATTCATGGGGGCAACTCAAAAGAGCATCACAGGAATACATTGGCTGAATTTGCAAACGGGAAGCTGAAACTCCTAATTGCTTCAGACATTGCCGCAAGAGGCCTGCACATCGAAAACATTGAGATCATATTCAGCCTGAGTATCCCCGAGGATCCTCTTATTTATCTGCATCGCGCCGGACGAACGGGCCGGGGAGAAAGTAAGGGGATGTCAATCTCTGTCGTTGCAAAACGAGAACTGCCGCTCATTAAAAAATATCAGAATACCTTTGACATCAACATCATGCAGATGCACATGCGTAATGGGGAGATAACGCTCAGCAATAGAAGCATATAAATATGGGCATGAAAACATGGCAAGCTGCAAAAACATACGGTTTAACTATGGATCTGAAGGGAACTTAATAAATGAGTTTTAAAAATCCGGATAAGTTGAAAAAGAAGAAAACAGGAGCGAAAGGACTAAAAAACGTAATTGCAGCTAAAAAAGCGCCTATAAAGAAGCCAAAATAACAGTAATTCTTAATAGAGGAGAGAATACAATAGGCGACAAGAGTATAACCAACCGTAACTAATTAATAAAAGAAAAAAACGCTTCGATGGTTCAGCACCATTGTCGGAATAGATGGAAGGTAAAATGTCTGATCAGGATAAATTAGTCCGATTTTCATCAATCAGGCAGTCATAGAATTTGGAGAAAACAATGTACAATTATAAATTGATCATCCAATATGACGGCGGGCGATATCGGGGCTGGCAGAGACTTGGTAACTGTGAGAATACAATTCAGGGTAAAATTGAAAGTGTATTATCAGAGTTATTCGGAAAAAGAATCGAAATCAATGGAAGCAGCCGGACAGATGCCGGTGTACATGCGCTTGCTCAAGTAGCCAATTTTAAGATCAGTAATCATTTCACGGAATCAGAAGTCAAAAGTTATTTGTATCAATATTTACCGCAAGATATCAGCGTTAAGGAAGTAATGTTTGTTCCCGAGAGTTTTCATGCCCGGTTAAATGCCAAGGGGAAAACGTATCTGTATAAGATCTGGAACGCAGAGGATACAAATCCTTTTATGAGAAAATACAGTATGCATGTTGAGAAAACGCTTAATATCAATAAAATGAAAGAAGCATCCGGGTATTTCATCGGAAGACATGATTTTACGGCTTTTTCAAATGCCAAGTCCAAGAAAAATTCCATGGTGCGTGAAATATATTCCTTTGATATAGAAAAAAATAACGGGTTTATTGAAATCAGAGTGCATGGGAATGGGTTTCTGTATAATATGGTTCGGAAAATTGTAGGGACATTGATAGAAGTTGGGCTTGGTGAAACAGACGCGGAAAGCATTCCGGGAATAATCGAATCAAAAGAACGAAGTCTGGCGGGCAGAGTTGCGGATGCATGCGGACTGTACTTGGAAAAAATTGAATTCTGATAATGGAACAAAAAATATACCTCAGTCCCTATTGGAATTGAGATATAAGAGAAATATTGACATTTTGATGCATGAAACGCCTTGAAATCTATAAGAT
>JAUZPX010000004.1 GCA_030705695.1 Bacillota bacterium | reverse complement strand
GATTCGCTCATGGGAAATCGGGAAATTTCATATGAAGATAAAGCACTCATTGATGAAGCTTTGCTTATTGCCAAAGGCGACCCTGAACGTGTATTAATCGAAGCGACCAAAGTACTTTCCGCACTTTCAGGTTTGGCGGCAGTTGCAACTACCTCACCCGGTAACGATGCACGCATTCATAAAATAAAATTTATAAGCGTTTCAAGGTATATCTCAATGCTTATACTTATAACGTCGACAGGCATTGTAAAAAACAAGCTTTTTCATTGTGATTATGTCCTTACTACTGAGATTTTAAATGTTTTTGAAATAGCTTTAAACGAAAAGCTCTCGGGCTTTCCGCTAAAAGATATCACACCGGCATTTATACAAACAACCGCTATCAGTCTTTCAGATTTGGCGCTGCTTTTGCCCAATGTTCTTGCAGCACTTATGGAAGCCGCAAAAGAAGCGGCAAAAACGTTTTTTGCTTTGGAAGGACAAATGAACCTTCTTTTCTTAAACGAAGATTTCGATATCTTAAACGCAAAAAATGCAATCCGATTTTTACTTTCTGGTGACGAGATTACAGCCTTACTGTTAAGCCGTCCCAATAAAACCGCCGTTTTAATAGGTGGTGAAATCGGAAATCCGTTGCTTTCAAATATAAGCATAGTTTCGGCACGTTATATGATATCAGATCAAGTTGCTGGCAGTCTTGCGATTATCGGTCCGACACGGATGGATTATGCAAAAGCAACCACAGTAATAAAATATACGAGTGACTCTGTCAGTGATATAATCACTGAATTAATCAATATTTAGGAAGGAGCGGTGATTTTGTCAAAGAAAAAAAACGACGAAAAAATCGCAGAAGAATTAGAAAACAAAGATCCGATTTCAGAAGAAATAATTGAAGAAAAATCAGAAACGGAAAAATTAACCGATGCTCTTGCCGCACAAAAAGACAGTTATCTCCGTTTGGCTGCAGAGTATGAAAATTACAGAAAAAGAACAGCTAGCGAAAAGCTAACTATCTATGCAGACGCAACTGCAAAAGCAATTGAAGAGATTCTCCCGCTCATTGACAGCCTGCATCTTGCAATGGATGCCGCAAAAGACGCTCCCGAAGAATACAAAAAGGGTCTTTCTCTTATGGAAAACCAGTTGAATGCCTCTTTTGAAAAGCTGAAAATTGAAAGCTTCGGAGAAGCAGGCGAAGAATTTAACCCCGCTTTGCATCATGCCGTTTCTAAAATTGAAGATGACAGTTTTGGAGAAAATACTGTTTCAGTTGTTTTTCAAAAAGGGTATAAAATCGGCGATAAAATTATACGATATTGCATGGTACAAGTTGCAAACTAAAAATATACTTCACAAACAATTTACGACAGCTCAAAAACGAGCATTTAGTTAAAATTATATAAAATTTGGAGGAAATCATTATGGCAAAAACAATCGGAATCGATTTAGGTACAACCAATTCATGCGTAGCAGTTATTGAGGGCGGCGAGCCTAAGGTCATCGCAAATGCAGAAGGAAACAGAACTACCCCATCTGTAGTTGCTTTTTCTAAAAACGGTGAGAGACTTGTCGGTCAAGTAGCAAAACGTCAGGCAATTACAAATCCTGATCACACAATTTCATCAATTAAAAGAGAAATGGGTACAGACCACAAAGTAAAGATTGATGACAAATCCTATACTCCTCAGGAAATTTCTGCAATGATTCTGCAAAAACTGAAAGCCGATGCCGAAGCATATCTCGGCGAGACAGTCACACAGGCTGTCATTACCGTTCCTGCTTACTTCTCTGACGCACAACGTCAGGCAACTAAAGATGCAGGAAAGATTGCTGGACTTGATGTAAAAAGAATTATCAACGAGCCGACAGCCGCTGCTCTTTCTTACGGTATCGATAAGGAAAACGACCAAAAGGTTATGGTTTACGACTTAGGCGGCGGTACTTTCGACGTTTCCATCATCGAGATGGGCGATGGCGTTCAGGAAGTTCTTGCAACAGCAGGTAACAACCGTTTGGGCGGCGACGATTTTGACCAACGTGTTATTGACTGGCTTGTTGCAGGCTTCAAAGCAGAAAGCGGAATTGACCTAAAAAGCGACAAAATGGCAATGCAACGCTTAAAGGAAGCAGCAGAAAAAGCAAAAATCGAGCTTTCGGGCGTTGTTACTTCACAAATTAATCTTCCATTTATTACAGCAGACGCTTCTGGTCCGAAGCACCTTGACATGACTCTTACAAGAGCAAAATTTAACGAACTTACAGCCGATTTGGTTGAAAACACTATGGGACCTGTCCGCAGAGCTTTACAGGACAGCGGACTAGAAATCGGCAAAATCGATAAAGTCCTAATGGTTGGCGGTTCTTCAAGAATTCCTGCTGTTTTAGACGCTGTTAAAAACTTTACTGGCAAAGAGCCTTTTAAAGGCATTAACCCTGACGAATGTGTTGCTATCGGTGCGGCTATCCAGGCAGGTGTTCTCGGCGGTGAGGTTGAAGGCTTATTGCTTTTGGATGTTACTCCTCTTTCATTGGGTGTTGAAACAATGGGCGGCGTTATGACAAAAGTTATTGAGCGCAACACCACAATTCCATCGAAAAAGAGCCAGATTTTCTCTACTGCCGCCGATAATCAAACACAGGTTGAAATCAACGTTTTACAGGGCGAACGTGAATTCGCACGTGATAACAAGCAGCTTGGACTGTTCACTCTTGCAGGAATTGCTCCTGCCATGAGAGGTATTCCGCAAATCGAAGTTACCTTTGATATTGACGCTAATGGTATCGTTAATGTTTCAGCAAAAGATCTCGGAACAGGCAAAGAGCAGAAAATCACAATTTCAGGCAACACCAACATGTCTAAGGACGATATTGAAAAGGCTGTAAAAGAGGCCGAGCAATTCGCCGAAGAAGACAAAAAACGCCGTGAAGAAGTCGATGCTAAAAACGAGGCTGAAAACCTTTGCTACCAGGCTGAAAAACTTGTAAGCGAAAGCGGAGACAAAATTGCCGAAGAGGATAAGACAGCTCTAACAACAAAATCAGCAGCATTAAAAGATGCAATTGCTGCTAACAATACGGAAACTATGAATACAGCAAAAGAAGATCTTCAAAAAACACTTTATGATATTTCTGCAAAACTATATCAGGCTGCTGCAGCAGCACAGCAAGCACAAGGAGCAGAGCCTGGACCTCAGGGAGATATGCCTAACAACGGTGGCGACGGCAATGTCTATGATGCAGACTTTAAAGATGTAGACGGCAATAAATAAATTATTTCCCAGGCAATAATCATTTAAAGGCGGGATTTTTCCCGCCTTTTGGGGCGTTATATAGTTAATCAACTTGAAAAGTGCTCGGCCTTAGCTGTCAATTTTTAAGTTGATTAACTATAAAGTAACAACATCAAAAAGGAGGCGATGCCGCAAATGGATAAACGCGATTATTATGAAGTGCTTGGTATACCTAAGAATGCTTCCGATGACGAAATTAAAAAGGCGTTTAGAAAGCTTGCGAAAGAACATCACCCTGACTTAAACCCTGATGACAAGTCAGCAGAATCAAAATTCAAAGAAGTCAACGAAGCCTATGAGGTCTTATCAGATAAAGAAAAACGTGCCAGATACGATCAATTCGGTCATTCGGGCGTTGATCCGAATTTCGGCGGCGGATATGGCGGAAGTCCTTTCGGGCAAGACATAGATTTGGGAGATATTTTCAGCAGCTTTTTCGGCGGATTCGGTGGCAGACGGCAAAATAATCCAAATGCACCTCGCCGAGGAAGCGATCTTGAAACTACCGTTTATATTTCTTTTGAGGAAGCTGCCAAAGG
This sequence comes from Bacillota bacterium, assembly GCA_030705695.1. GTDB lineage: Bacteria > Bacillota > Clostridia > Oscillospirales > Acutalibacteraceae > JAUZPX01. The sequence continues at coordinate 27,690 of JAUZPX010000004.1, read as the reverse complement.
AACAACAAAGCAGGTTTCTTACCAAACTATACAAAACTGTACCGATTGCAGCGGAACAGGAGCCGAAAAAGGCACCACCGCTCGTACATGCTCTGCCTGCGGCGGAACAGGTCAAGTTAAGATTAATCAGCGTACTCCTTTTGGCGTTGTGCAAACCTCACGCACCTGCGACAGCTGTAAAGGCAATGGCAAAATTATCGATACTCCCTGCAAAAAATGCAGCGGTACCGGTCGCACACGTGTAACAAAAAACGTTGATGTAACTATTCCTGCCGGAATTAGCAACGAGCAGATTCTAAGCGTTGGAGGGCATGGAAATGCAGGGCAAAACGGCGGCCAGCCTGGTGATTTGCATGTTTATGTAAATGTACGTCCTCATCCAATTTTCGAACGCCGCGGCGACGATGTATGGTGTGAGCTTCCTTTAACGTTTGCTCAAGCAGCTCTTGGTGCGGAAGTTACAGTACCCACACTTGACGGAACAGTAAGCTATAATGTTCACGAAAGCACTCAACCTGGCGATGTTTTCAAGCTAAAAGGAAAGGGTATTCCTCATTTAGGCGGACGTGGTCGAGGAGATCAATTTGTTAAGGTCACCATTGAGGTACCGAAAAATCTCTCGGCTAAGCAAAAAAGCATACTTAAAGAATTTGAGCAAGAATGTAACGAAAAGAATTATCATAAACGCAACGGATTTTTCAGCAAATTTAAAGATATCCTTAGCGATTAATTTAATTATGACAACTGCTCTTGCTAAAAACAATCTTTCATACAAAATTCTAAGCCTCTAATAGCGGAGGCTTTTTATTTCAGCAAAACATGGAGGTTAAAAAATCGTGGATTTTACGGAAATTATAATTGAAATCAGTCCAAAAGATGTCGACAAAGCTGGCGATATCGCCAACATGGTAGTTCCTTACGGAATTTATATTGAGGATTACAGCACCCTTGAGCAAGAAGTGCTGGAAATTGCCCGTATCGACATAATTGATGAAGAGCTTCTGAACAAAGACCGCGATAAAGCACTCATTCATATATACATTCCTGTTGATGAAAGTCCTGCTGAAGCTATTGCTTTTTTAAGTGAGAGGTATAATTCAGAGGCAATTCCGCATATAATATCAACAGTGACTTGTTTGGAATCCGACTGGATAAATAACTGGAAACAGTATTTTAACCCTATGAAAATAGGAGAAAAGCTCTTGATTCGCCCTGTTTGGCGTGATGACTTTGATCCAAAAGGCCGAGCAGTTTTGAACATTGATCCCGGCCTTGCATTCGGCACAGGTACTCACGAAACCACTCGTTTGTGTATGCAAGCGCTTGAAAAAATAATTCGCCCTGATGATATTGTTCTTGACGTTGGCACGGGAAGCGGAATTTTGTCGGTTGCAGCACTTCTTTTAGGTGCAAAATCCGCTATTGGCGTTGATATTGATGAACTTGCCGTAAAAACCGCAAATGAAAATGCCAAACTTAATAACGTCAGCGACAGGTTTACTGCTGTCAGCGGAAATCTTACCGATAAAATCAACGGCAAATATCGTGTTATTCTCTCGAATATTGTTGCCGATGCTATTATTTCGCTATCGGAAAATATAGAAACTTTTATGGAACCCGATGCAGTTTGGATAGTAAGCGGAATTATTGATACTCGCCGCAATGATGTTTTAAACGCTGTTAAAGGAAAATTTAAAATTGACTCGGAATACAGTGAAAACGGTTGGATTTGTTTTGTTTTTAAAATTTAATTCTTTATTGCAATAATTTCCTAAATTTTACTGCTATAATACTATTAAATAAAAAACATTCTTCAGGAGGATTTCTTATGCAAGGAAAAAAGCCTTTTAATCTTAATCTATTGTTTTCTTCTTTTTTGGTGATTGGTTTTATTGTATGCGGTTATTTTTTCTCTACAATTGCAAATCAAATGAAATCTCCAGCCAATATGTTGATTCCGCTGGCAGTTTTCGTCGTGTTTGGTGCTCTTCTCTTCTATGCAACACGTGTTGGTGAAGGAAGACAAATCAAACGTTTCAGCTTGTTCTCATTAATTTTGATTGTTATCCCTACTGTTTATATTATTCTTGCAGCTCTTGTTCCAAACTTTCCTTTACACAATCAATTCTTAAAAACAAGCACAGACGGCACAACAACTCTTAATATAATCGTTTACCTCTCTGCAATTGCTCTGGGTTACGGATTACCCTATACTTTCTTAAGCGGATTTGAAATGGAATTTGACGAAGCTGAGAAAATTGAAGAAATCGCAGATTCTATTGAATCTAATGAAGAATCAGAAGAAATTTCAGAAGAAGAAGCAGAAGCCATTGCAGCTGACGAATCCGAAGCTCCTATAGCCGAAGAAGCAATTCCTGAGGAAACTTCCGTTGAAGAAGAGACGGTAGTTACTGAAGAGGCACAGCCTGAAGAAAATTCAGATACAACAGAAGAATAAATTTAGCTAAATAATATTGTTAAGGGCTGCCGCTATCGGCGGCCCTTATTTAAAAAATTGAAAGGAAATACAATATGTCTGAAAATTGTACACATGATTGCAGTACTTGCGGAGAAAGCTGCAGTGAAAGAAAAGAAGAAACTGATTTTCGTGCTCATCTAAATGAGCAATCAAGCGTAAATCATATTATAGGTATTGTCAGCGGAAAAGGCGGTGTCGGCAAAAGCCTTGTTACATCGCTGCTTGCAATTACCATGAACCGCCGTGGCCATAAAACCGCAATTTTAGATGCCGATATTACAGGTCCGTCAATTCCAAAAATGTTTGGACTTACACAAAAGGTCGAAAACAACGGTTTTGGGATGGTTCCTGTCTCATCAAAAACAGGTATTGACGTTATGAGCGTTAATTTGCTACTTCAAAACGATTCAGACCCTGTAGTATGGAGAGGCCCGATGATTGCAGGAGTTGTAAAGCAATTCTATGAGGATGTTATTTGGCAGGACATTGATTATATGTTTGTGGACATGCCTCCAGGTACAGGTGATGTCCCTCTTACTGTTTTTCAGTCATTACCGCTCAACGGAATAATTATAGTTTCTACTCCTCAGGAACTTGTTTCTATGATTGTTAAAAAGGCAGTTAAAATGGCAAATATGATGAACATTCCTATTTTGGGAATAGTCGAAAACATGAGTTACTTCAAATGCCCCGACTGCGGAAGCGAGCATCGCATATTTGGTGACAGCAACATTGAAGAAACCGCCAAAGCATACGGTACAAAAGTACTTGGACGTTTGCCAATGGATCCTAAATTTTCAATCTCCTGCGATAAAGGTGCAATTGAACTTTATAACGGTGATTTCCTTGAAGGTGCTGTCGATATACTTGAAGAATCTGAAAAATAGAAGCAACTTCGGGGCGAGTTCGCCCCTTTTTTGTTGTTATATTCATAATTTTATGGTATTATATTTCCAAAAACATACTATAACTTTTTTGATTTGAAAATTTACAACAAATGGTGAATGGTATGAAGAAGATTACAAAAAACACGTTAATATCCGTTGCTATTGTGATTATTGTTGCAACAGCTTTTATTCTTTTTGCTCAAAGCAATATTGGTGAGATTTCCGATCAAGTCGGTCAAACGCCAACGTCAGCCCCTGAAACAGTTAGCCCGAATGCTTTATACAGCTTACAAAACCATTCTCATAATATATACAGCGGAAAGATAAATCAGCAGGAAATACTCATGGATATCTTCCGTGACGGAGATTGTCTTACAGTTTCATACGTTAACAAAAACAGTGAGGATGAAATCGGCGGCAAAAATCCGATAATTGAAGGCGTTGCCAATATTAATCTTTCACAAGGAAGTAAATTAATTGCTGCATTGCATATTGACGGCAATCAGAACTTTAGTGATGGACTCCACGCAAAAATCAGCATGTCAGCTAACAATAAGGCTTTTGATATTGTTCTTGCAACACAATATTCTATCAGCGGACAAACAGAAGACGACCGCTATATTTTTAATAAAACTCAAGTGGAAACAATGGCTCATAATATCAAGCAAGATATTGTAGCTGGTAATAAAACGGCTCTCTCAAAGCTTATTGCCTATCCGCTTACTGTAACAATAGAAAATAAAAAATACACATACAAAAATTCTACCGAGTTTTTAAACGGATACAGCAAAATTATAACGAATAACTTTCTTTTCGTTATGTCAAACGCATATACAAAATTTATGTTTAATAACTATAACGGTATTATGGTTGGCAGCGGTAACAACAATATTTGGTTTACCAAAAATGCAGATAACAATAAATTTCAAATTGTGGGCATAAATATTTCAGGTTAAAATTAAAAAATTAATAAAATAACATATACGTTTTAGATAATTTTAATCGGTTTCACGTTTTTGTTTTGATTGCTTGACTATGCCGACCAAAAATTGTAGAATTAATGAGTTAATTAATGGGAAGTAAATCCTTTTCCGATAAATGGAGAGATATATTATTATGAACACAGAAACATTTGAACGTTATGAATCCGAAGTGCGGTCTTATTGCCGCCGTTTCCCTACGGTTTTTACTAAGGCAAAAGGCGCTCTGCTTTTTGATGAAAACGGTAAAGAGTATATTGACTTTTTCAGCGGAGCTGGTTCTGTAAACTACGGTCACAACAACTCGTATATTCAGGAAAAGCTAATTGACTATTTGAAATCTGACGGAATTCTTCATGCGCTAGATATGTACACGATTCCAAAGCGTGAGTTTATAGATTTTTTTGAAACAAAAGTCTTACTTCCGCGTGGATTAAACTATAAAATTCAATTTCCTGGTCCCACAGGAACAAATGCAAATGAAGCCGCAATAAAGCTTGCCAGAAAAAACAAAAAGCGCAGAAACATTTTTGCACTGATGGGTGCTTTCCACGGCATGACTTTGGGTGCACTTGCAATGACTACCGATAAATGCTCACGTGAGGGTGCAGGTGTTAGCTTAACTGATGTAACCTTTGTCCCTGCACCGTATATGTTCCCTGAGCTTGACAGTATCGAATATATGGAACGTCTTATTACCGACGACCATTCGGGAATTGAAAAGCCTGCTGCTGTCATGATTGAAACCATACAGGCTGAGGGCGGAATTTACGTTTTTGACGTTGAATGGTTAAAGCGTCTTCGTGCTTTTTGCGATAAATACGATATTCTTCTCGTTGTTGACGATGTACAGGTAGGCTGCTGCCGAAGCGGCACATTCTTTAGCTTTGAACGTGCGGGTATTGTTCCAGATATTGTTACAATGTCAAAATCTATAGGCGGTTACGGATTGCCGTTCGCCATTACAATGTTTAAACCTGAGCTTGACATCTGGTCACCGGGCGAGCATAACGGTACTTTCCGAGGTAATCAACTTGCATTCATTGCCGCAAAAGCAGGTCTTGAATATATGCTCGAACATAATGTTCAGCAAATTTCAGTTAAAAACGGCGAGATTATCAAAGGCTTTATTGAAAAAGAAATTCTCCCACTCGACAGCAGACTGGCGCTTCGAGGTATCGGAAGCATATGGGGAATTGATTTTGATAAAATCCCTGTCGAAGATCTTGCAGGTAAGATTATGGCAAGCTGCTTTGAGAAAAACCTTATTATTGAGGGAGCAGGAAGAAAGAATTCCGTTGTAAAGCTTATGCCTCCTGTTGTAATTGATGAGGTAGTACTCCTGCGAGGGCTGAGCGCACTAAAAGAAGCAGTAACAGACAATCTTAAAAACATATAATACATATACACATATGGGCGGAGGAAATCTCCGCCCTGAATCAATATTTCAGGAGTTGTTTTATGAACATCGGGTATTTGGCAAGGGTTATTTTTGGCGCAAGAATCGGAAAACTCAATAACGTTGTAAAAGAAATACATCAAAAAACAGGTAAAAACAGAATTGAACTGTTTTTTGATATTATTTTCTGCTCATTTAAATATGGTGCAGGCTACAACGATTATATTATTTTTGAGTTTTATAACATGAACGCCTCACAGCGCAGCACATATCTCACTCGCCTCAAAAATAAAAAGCTTGTTCTGCGTCTCAATGACCAGAGCCTTTGCTACCTTTTCGATGAGAAAAATGTTTTCGATGAGAAATTTAAAGAATTTCTCGGTCGTGAGGTTATTGATTTAGCACATATAAACTTTGAAATGTTTGAGAAATTCATTGATGGCAAGGAAAGCTTCTTTGCAAAACCGAATGTCGGTGAAAGCGGCAAAGGCATAGAGAAAATCAAAGTCGCCGATTTCAATTCCTTAAAAGAGCTTTATGATTATATTATGAATCCAAAGAAAAACTTTGGCGTAATTGAGGAAGTTATCGTTCAGCACGAGCAGGCAGCTAAAATCTACCCTTTCGCATTAAACTGTCTGCGTGTTGTCACGCTAGTAAACGAAGGAAAAGCACATATTTTGTACGCTGTCTTTAAGATGGGTAATAACGGCCATTTTGTGGACAACCTTGAAAACGGTGGACTCGCCTGCCATTTTGACCTTGATAAAGGAGAAATCATAGGTCAAGGACATACATCATCTCTTGTAAACTATGACAGCCATCCATATACAAATATACCTTTTATTGGATATAAACTGCCATTTATGGATGAAGTAAAAGAATTGGTGACAAAAGCAGCACTTGTTGTTCCCGATTTCAAATATGTCGGCTGGGATGTTTGCCTTACGCCAAACGGACCTGCAATCGTTGAAGGAAACAACTATCCCGCTTACGATTTCCCTCAGCTTCCCGACCCTGATAAACCACGTATCGGCTTGCTTCCGAAAATTAAGGAATTCTTGCCTGATTTTAAATAATATTCTTTTTTCATATAAATTAATTTCTAAGGACTGCAAAAGCAGTCCTTTTTTTAAAATTTCTAATATACCTGTTGACAAATTATACTATGCGGTATATAGTATAATGCAAGAGGTGATATAGCTATGGATATTCAACTTAAACGTGGAATTCTTGATATCTGCGTGTTGGCTGTGTTGCAAAAGGAAGACTCTTACGGATATAAAATCGTTAAAGATCTTTTGCCTTTTGTGGAAATATCGGAATCAACGCTTTACCCTATTCTTAAGCGGCTAGAAAGCAGTAACTTAGTAAGATTTTATCAAGTTGAGCATAATTCACGATTACGAAAATACTATCAAATTACAGAACAAGGAAAAGAAAGAATTTCTGAATTTATTTGCGAATGGGAAGACGTTATGAAAATGTACCGCTTTATTAAAGGAGGAACCGAAAATGAGTAAAACTGAATTTCTGGAGGCTTTGAAAAGCAGAATTGCACAATTACCGCCTATAGAAATCGATAAAACAATTGCTTATTACAGCGAAATAATTGACGACAGAATTGAAGACGGTATGACAGAAAGCGAAGCTATATCAAGCCTTGATTTAGACTCTATAGTATCACAGATCATGCTTGACACGCCGCTATACACGCTGATAAAAGCAAAAGCAAAGAAAAGCTATGCATGGACAGCAGGAAAAATTGCGTTTGTTATAATTTGCTCACCAATTTGGGTACCTCTTTTAATCGCTGTGCTTTCTGTTATTTTCGCACTTGCAATTTCTGTTTTAGCTGTGATTTTTTCAATTTTCGCAGTTGTTTTTTCTTTGGGAATTGCCGGCGTTTTTGCTGTTATATCATCTCCGTTTGAATTTGCCTCAAGCGCAGGTATCGGCCTTACATCGCTTGGCACAGGATTTGTTTTAGTCGGGCTTATGTTACTTGCTGTTTATCCTGCAGTAATTATTTGCAATCTAATAGCGAAAGCATGCAAAAAACTGTTTAACAAAATTAAATCTTTGCTTGTTCAAAAAGGAGGTATTTTATCATGAAACATTTATGGAAAATCGGTCTTGCCTTCTTTCTTGCGGGCATAATTCTTTTATGCTCAGGATTTGCAGTAGCAGGATTTCATCTTCAAAATCTTTCAGGCATAAAATATACAGAAAAATATTTCGATTCCTCTGACGGTTTTAATAAAATCTCGTTTAATACAAAAAACACAGATATAAATCTAGAACCATCAACAGACGGCAAGATACACATAACTTATTTTGAAAGTAAATATGAAAAATACAGTATTACAAAAAACGGTGGAAGTCTCGAATTCCAATTAAATGATACTCATGATTTCTTTCATGTTTATTGGCTGGATTTTTTGTTCAGACCACATTCAATAACGATTCAGCTCCCTAATAATGTTGTTACAAATTTGAATTTGAGTACTACAAACGGAAAAATTCATGCCGGTAATGTTGTTTTAAAGAGAAGCGACAATACTTCTATACAGCTAAATACAATAAATGGAGAAATTTCCGTTTCGAATTTTCATTCTATTGAAAATATCAGTTGTCAGACAACAAACGGAGGAATCACCGCTGAAAATATGCTAAACAAATCTTTGACCCTGATAACATCAAACTCCAAAATATCAGCAAATAATTGCTCTGCTGAAAATGAAATAAGCTGTAAAACCACAAACGGAGGAATCAATATAACAAATACTGCTGCGGGAACAATAGAAATTGACACTTCAAACGGCGGTATAAGATTTGACCATGCAAATGCAAATTCGTCTTTTAGATGCAAAACCACAAATGGTAGCATTACAGGAACAATACTTGGAAAAATGTCAGCTTATAATATAACTTCAAGCACAACAAACGGTTCAAACAATTTGCCAAACTACAATTTCGGTTCAAAGGAATTGACATTATTAACCACAAACGGAAATATAAATGTTGATTTTTCAAAAAAATAATCAATTGAAACAAAAAACATTGCCATTTACTTATTTGATTGACGGAATCTCCTTACCGTGTTAGAATAAAAGACAAGCATTTTTGGAAGGAGATCATAACGTGATCAGTACAGTAGGCGTATCCCTGCAATATGGCGGACGTATTCTTTTTGAGGGAGTAAACGCTAATTTTACAAAAGGCAATTGTTACGGATTAATCGGGGCAAATGGTGCTGGAAAATCCACATTTTTAAAAATTCTTTCAGGAGAAATCGAACCTAACAAGGGTGACGTTATAATCTCTGACGGCGAAAGAATGTCCGTGCTAAAGCAGGATCATTTTGAGTTTGACGAAATGGAAGTCCTCGAAACTGTTATGCAAGGCAACGCACGTCTTTTTGAAGTAATGAGCGAAAAAGACGCTCTTTATGCCAAACCTGACTTTTCAAACGAAGACGGAATCCGTGCAAGCGAACTTGAAGAAGAATTCGCTGAAATGGGCGGATGGGCAGCAGAAAGCGATGCCGAGATTATTCTAAACGGACTGGGGATAAAGCCTGAACTTCATCATCTTAAGATGAAAGAAATCGGCGCTGAAAAAAAGGTAAAGGTCCTGCTTGCTCGTGCGTTATTCGGGAATCCCGATATTCTTCTGCTCGACGAGCCTACAAACCACCTGGACTTAGCTTCCATTCGCTGGCTTGAAGATTTTCTTATGAACTTTGAAAATACTGTCATCGTTGTTTCGCATGACCGTTATTTTCTTAATAAAGTATGTACTCATATTGCCGATATTGACTACAGCAAAATAACGATGTACATCGGCAACTACGATTTCTGGTATGAATATACACAAATGACTTTGAAGCAGGCTAAAGAGCAAAACAAAAAAATAGAAGCCAAAATGAAAGATTTACAAGAATTCATTTCACGATTCAGCGCAAATGCTTCAAAATCAAAACAAGCAAGCTCAAGAAAAAAGCTTCTTGACAACTTAACGCTGAACAATATTCAGCCGTCCTCCAGAAGATACCCATATGTTGCATTTAAGCCTGACCGTGAAGTCGGCAACGATCTTCTGGAAGTAAACGGAATTTCAAAAACTATCGGTGAACGCAAGGTTCTTGACAACGTCAGCTTTATTATTCGACCGAACGACAAAGTAGCATTTATCGGTTCTGACACTCTGGCCAAAACAACGCTTTTCAAAATCCTTGCAGGCGAACTTGAACCCGACGAGGGCAACTTTAAATGGGGTGTTACAACTTCACAGTCATATTTTCCGTCGGATAACTCCGCATTTTTTGATGGCTGTGAATATAGTCTTATTGACTGGCTGCGTCAATTTACAACGCTGCACCTTGAAACCGATATTCGTGGCTGGCTTGGCCGTATGCTGTTTTCAGGGGAAGAAGCTCTTAAAAAAGCAAATGTCCTTTCTGGAGGAGAGCGTGTTCGTTGTATGCTCTGCAAAATGATGCTGTCTGGAGCCAATGTTTTGATGCTTGACGAACCGACAAACCATCTCGATTTGGAGTCGATTACCGCTCTGAACGAAGGGCTTATTCGTTTCCCCGGCACCTTGCTTATGACTTCGCATGACCACCAGTTTGTTCAGACAATTGCAACACGTGTCATCGAAATCAACCATGGTAAAATCAACGATTTCCAAGGCACTTATGACGAATATATCGATAAACTCGATATTGATTCTCTGCGTGATCGGTACGACGATTAAGAATATTTACATGATTTTAACTATTCTCTTTTTTATATTAAATCTTTAAAAGACTTTTCTTTTTTTGCCCCCTATGCTATAATTTGGTAGATAGCATTAAGGGGGTTGTCTTTTGGCAAAAATATTTGCAATTGCGAATCAAAAGGGCGGAGTCGGAAAGACGACCACGTCCGTTAACTTATCAGCGGCATTCGGATATCAAGGCAAAAAAACTCTCTTAATTGACTGCGACCCTCAGGGTAACTCAACCAGCGGTCTTGGTATTGATAAGCGTAATGTTAAACATTCCACATATAATATTTTAATTGAAGGCGTAAAAGCTTCCGATTGCATTATTCATACGCAATTCCCCAATCTAGATTTGATTCCGTCATCAATTGACCTTGCCGCTGCCGAATTGGAGCTTGTTGATATTTCTCATCGTGAGGCACGGCTGAAAACGTCAATTAGCGCAATCCGTGGGAATTATGATTATATTTTCATCGACTGCCCACCGTCTTTGGGTCTTATCACAACAAACGCCCTCTGTACCTGCGATACAATCCTCGTACCTATTCAGTGCGAATATTATGCGCTTGAGGGTTTGTCACAGCTTATGAGCTCTGTACGCAGAGTCAAACGGCAATACAACGAGATTCTGGAAATTGAGGGTGTTCTCCTCACAATGTATGACGGTAGGTTAAACCTTACTCAGCAGGTAGTTAACGAAGTTAAAAAATATTTTCCTCGCAAGGTATTTGCAACAGTTATTCCAAGAAGCGTTCGGCTTTCGGAGGCTCCGAGCTTCGGGAAACCCATCATGTATTTCGACAGGATGTCAAAAGGCTCGGTAGCTTATCTTGATTTGGCAAGCGAAATCATTCAGAATAATTCTTGAATAAAAGGACTGAAATAGGTGGCAACTAAAAAAGGCGGACTCGGTAAGGGTCTTGACGCAATATTTATGGAAAATGAAAGTGAAAACAGCAATTCTGCGGTAAAGCTTAAACTTTCTGAAATTGAACCGAACAGAACGCAACCTCGTTCGGAATTTAACGATGAAGCATTAGTTGAGCTTGCCGCTTCTATATCTCAACACGGAGTTTTACAGCCGTTACTAGTGCGGCCTCTTTTAACTGGCGGATATCAAATTGTGGCAGGTGAACGCCGCTTCCGTGCGTCACGTATGGCGGGATTAAGCGAAGTACCCGTAGTAATCAGAGAACTTTCAGACAGCGAAACAATGGAAATCGCACTTATTGAAAATCTTCAGCGTGAAGATCTATCTGCAATTGAAGAAGCGCTTGGTTATAAAACTCTTATTGATACTTACAATTTTACACAAGACGAGGTTTCAAAGTCGGTCGGTAAATCACGGCCTGCAGTTACAAACGCTTTACGGCTTTTGAATCTGCCTGAGCAAGTTATTGATATGATTAAAAACGGTGATTTAAGCGCTGGCCACGCACGTGCTTTGCTTGCGATTCATGATGAAGCAGAGCTTATAAAAGCAGCGGAACAAGCCAAAAATACTGAAATGTCAGTTCGTGATTTGGAAAAGCTTGCAAAAAAGGTAAATACTCCGACAAAAAAGAAATCCGAAAAAGAGAAAAAGTCCTCGTATTTCAGTGAGGTTGAACTTGCTCTTACGGAGCATCTAGGCAGAAAAGTTAAAATATCCGCTTTAAAAGCAAATGAAAGCGGCGTTTTGGAAATTGATTTTTACAGTCCTGAAGATTTACAGGAACTTGTTAAATTACTTGATAAATAATGTTCAAACGAGAGGAAATCAAAAATGCTTGATATCAAACTCATTCGCGAAAACCCACAGCTTGTAAAAGACAGAATTAAAAAAAGAGAAATGGATTTAAGCTCTGTCATTGATGAAATATTGGTAATTGATGAGCAGCGCCGTGAAGCCATGGGTAAAACAGAGGCAATGAAAGCCGAGCAAAATGCGGCTTCAAAGCAGGTGCCCATAATTAAAAAAGACGGCGGCGATGTTGCGCCTTTAATGGCAAAGATGAAAGAACTTTCTCAGGCAATTAAAGATGCAGACATTAAAGTCAACGAGCTTTCAGAAAAACAAAATGAGCTATTAATTGGCCTTCCAAACTTGCCTGACGACGACGTAAAAGCAGGCGGAAAAGATGAAAACGAGCCTGTTTTCTATTTTAAAGAACAGCCGAAATTCGATTTTGAAATAAAAAATCATGTTGATCTTTGCGAAAGCTTAGGGCTTATCGATTATGGCAGGGGTGCAAAGATATCAGGCTCAGGCAGCTGGCTTTATCGTGGCTGGGGATCAAGGCTTGAATGGGCACTTCTCAATTTCTTTATAGATGAGCATATTAAAGACAGCTTTGAATTCATTCTGCCACCGCATATGCTTAATTATGAATGCGGTTATGTAGCCGGTCAATTCCCGAAGTTTTCAGAGGAAGTATATCTTATAAAAAATCCAACCACAAGCGATGTTAAATTCATGCTGCCGACTGCCGAGACTGCGCTTGTTAACGTTCATCGTGACGAAATATTAACAAAAGCAGAACTTCCACGCAAATATATAGCATATACTCCTTGCTATCGCCGTGAAGCAGGCAGCTATCGAAGCGAAGAGCGTGGCATGATCCGCGGACATCAGTTCAATAAAGTTGAAATGGTACAATACACTACAATTGAAGGTTCAGATATAGCCTTTGACGAGCTTGTAAAAAAAGCCGAAACATTGGTGCAAAAATTAGGTCTTCATTATCGTTTGTGCAAGTTGGCGGCAGGAGATTGCTCCTACTCCATGGCAAAAACTTATGATATCGAAGTCTGGATTCCGAGCATGGGCATTTACAAGGAAGTAAGCTCTGCTTCAAACTCAAGAGATTATCAGGCACGACGTGGTAATATGAAATATCGTGATGACGATAAAAAACTGCAATTTTGCCATACTTTAAATGCGTCTGGTCTTGCAACAAGCCGAGTTATTCCTGCAATTGTTGAGCAATACCAAAACGCAGACGGCAGCGTTACCGTTCCGGAAGTATTGCGTCCGTATTTAGGAATCGATATAATTAAAGCAGAATAAACATTAAGGCGGGAAATCCCGCCTTTTTTGTTATATTTTTCTTTATGTTTTTATGTTTAGATGTGTAAATGTTCCTCAAAAATCGATTGCAATTCTCTAACAAAAATGATATAATTTTCGTTATATCTAAATAAGAAATATAAAAGATGTAAAAAGGGGTTTTTGCAATGTTGAATGACAATTTTGAAGAGAAATTTACAAAAGAAGGTCTCACTTTTGACGACGTTTTGTTAATTCCCGGTGAATCTAATGTCGAACCTGATAAAGTGAATATTTCAGCTACTCTCACCAAAAAAATCAAATTAAATACACCCCTTGTCACAGCCGCTATGGATACTGTTACAGAAACTCGTATGGCTATTGCAATAGCCAGAGAGGGCGGTATTGGCGTAATACATAAAAATATGAGCATTTCCGCACAGGCCGATCAAGTTGACCGCGTTAAGCGTTCTGAAAATGGTGTTATTGTCAATCCGTTTTTCCTGTCACCAGAAAACACTGTTTACGACGCTAATGAGCTTATGGGAAAATATAAAATTTCAGGCGTGCCTATTTGTTTGGACGGCAAGCTTGTCGGAATTATCACAAACCGTGATCTGCGCTTTATGGAGGAAAAAGACTACTATCAGCCTATTAAAAATGTAATGACAAAAGATAATCTTGTTGTTGCTCCTGTAGGAACAGACTTGCCAGCAGCGCAGGAAATATTAAGAAAACATAAAATCGAAAAACTTCCTCTTGTTGACGAAAAAGGCTATTTAAAGGGACTTATAACAATTAAAGATATTGAAAAAGCAACTCAGTACCCTAACTCCGCAAGGGATGCAGGCGGACGTCTTCTTTGTGCTGCTGCTATCGGTGCCACAGGCGATGTTTTGGAACGTGTCGCAGAGCTTATAAAAGCTCAGGTCGATGTACTTGTACTTGACTCTGCTCACGGACATAACAGTAATATTGTTGATTCTGTTCGTAAGGTTAAAGCTGCATATCCTAATGTTCAGCTTGTAGCAGGAAACGTTGCAACAGCAGAAGGTACAAAAGCTCTTATTGAAGCAGGAGCAGACTGTGTAAAAGTCGGCATGGGTCCCGGATCAATCTGCACTACACGTGTTGTAGCAGGTATCGGTGTACCTCAAATTTCAGCAATTTATGACGCTGCATGCGCTGCTTCTAAATACGGTATTCCGATTATTGCAGACGGCGGTATAAAATACTCTGGAGATATCGTTAAAGCACTGGCAGCAGGCGGAAACGTCGTTATGGTTGGCTCTTTGGTTGCAGGTTGTGAGGAAGCCCCAGGCGATAATGAAATCTATCAGGGCCGCCAATTCAAGGTTTACCGTGGCATGGGCAGTCTGGGAGCTATGGGTAAAGGCAGCCAAGACCGTTATTTCCAGACAAATAACAATAAATTCGTTCCTGAGGGCGTTGAGGGACGTGTACCTTATAAGGGATTGCTTTCTGAAACTGTGTATCAGCTTATGGGCGGACTTCGCTCTGGTATGGGCTATACAGGCTGCGAAACTATTGAAGAACTCCATTCAAAAGCAAAATTTATTCGTATTACCGGTGCAGGCTTAAAAGAAAGCCACCCACATGATATTCAAATAACAAAAGAAGCTCCAAACTATTCATTTAACGGTTAAAAAATTGCCATCCCGAAAAAAACGGGATGGCTTTTTTATTATTAATTTGATTTATATAACAATTTGATGAATTATCAATTCTTTTGGCAATAATTGCCAAAAGAATTATATGTATTTTATCAACATATACAAATAGTTAAACAAATATTTTTAGGTTTGTTTGAAAATTTTTCGGTACGATTTTATGCCATTTTCAAACTAACCTATTTTTTTATTTTGTACATACTGTAAAGTTTTCCACACTTTCCACATTTCAATGTGGAAAACTTTTTCTAGGTTGTGGAAAAACAATGTCATAAAATGCACTTTTTGTTGATAATTTATCAAAATTTGTAACTGTATTTAATTCTTTATGTTAAAACAACTGCTATTTTCGTTTTTTAATGTTAATAACTTCTACTAAAACAATAATCTTTTTACTAACACTTTTTAATTTTTATAATACAATTTGAACAAATATAGCTATCTTCTACCTTATGTATACTGGTTCCCCCGCCACATATACGACAATACTGTCCTGTTTTCCTTATTGAAAGGTGGTCGCTTTCTAGAAATATCTCAAGTTCGTCGTATTTGTTTATTTTTAAATTATTTCTGTATTCCTTTGGGATTACGATTCTGCCCAAATTATCAATTTTCTTTTTAACGCCTTGATTCCCCATTTTTATCACCCAAAAAACATTATAATTGTATGTATGTACAACTGTCAATACAAATTTTTGGGTGATACACTTTCTTCATAAAATTGTGAGGATGTGTAAGTATGAAAAGTGATAAATCTTATGGTTATTTTCGTCTTGATTTGGACAAGTATTTAAAAGAACATAAATTTACAAAATATCAACTAAGGAAAAAAGCTGCGTTACAACCAACTCAACTTGAAAATTATTGCCGTAAAGAAATTCAACGAATTGATTTAGCTGTAATGGCTAGGATTTGCCACGCTCTTCAATGCGATTTATCAGATATAATTACATATATTCCGCCGAAAAATTAAATAAAAATATTATAACAAATCTACATCGGCGTCGTAGTCGACATCGTCACGTTCAAAACCGAAAAGATTGAAGAATTCCTTGCGATAGCCTACAATATCAGAAAACGACTCAATATTTTCGCTGTTAATTTCATTCCATATTTTATCGACTTCACTTTGAATTTCGGGCATCATCTCGAGGTCATCAATTCGAATACGGTTTTCTTCATCGGTCGAAATTCCCGATTTGTTATAAAGTCTGTCACTGTAAAGCCTGTAAATTTGCTCGATACAGCCTTCGTGAGTGCCCTTTTGTTTCATGATTTTATAGAGAATCGAGATATAAAGCGGTACAACTGGAATAGCCGAAGATGCTTGGGTAACAAGCGCTTTATTGACAGATACATAAGCTTTTCCGCCAATTGGATCCAAAAGCTCGGTTATTTCCTTTGCTTTTTTCTCTAAATCAAGCTTTGCCATTCCGATTGTTCCGTTTTTATAAATAGCATGCGTCATGGTTGGTCCTATATATGAAAATGCAGTAGTCAAGCAGTTTTCTGACAGTACTCCTGCATTTTGCAACGCCTGGATCCAAAGCAGCCAGTCTGCACCGCCCATAACGGCAATTGTACTCGGAATTTCATCTTCTTTTGCAGGCTCGATAGTTACATCAGACACCGTACCTGTGTGGAAATCCACCGTCTTGCTTGAATACGCACTTCCGATAGGCTTAATAACGGAATTGTAGACTTCTCCTGTGTCTGGGTCTACTCTTTTCGGAGATGCAAGGCTGTAAACAACAAGATCCACCTTGCCACCCGGCATATCATTTTTAATAAGATTAATAACGTCCTGTTTTGCTTCGTGTGAAAACGCATCGCAATTCAGGCTTTTTGCATATAATCCTGCTTTTTTTGCTTCTTCTTCGAAAGCTTTGTTATTATAATATCCTGCTGTACCGGGTTTTGTTTCGCTGCCTGGGCGGTCAAAAAACACGCCAATTGTAGCAGCTCCCATACCGAATGCTGCGGCAATTCGTGAAGCCAAACCGTATCCTGTTGACGAGCCAAGCACAAGAACACGCTTTACACCGTCAATAGTCGGCTGCGATTTTATATATTCAACCTGATCTTCAACATTTTTTGCACAGCCCAAAGGATGAGTTGTCGTACAAATAAATCCTCTGCATTTTGGTTTAACGATCATAATATATCCTCCAAATTTTAGCAAGCAATTATTTTTGATTATTATATCATATAATTTTCAGTTTGTCGAAGAAGTTCCGATATGTATTATATAATAATTTCTTTGAATATTTTATCATAAATTTTGTTATAAATAAAAACGCCCCGGTTTTCGCCGAGAGCGCAGCGGGGGTGTGATGTTAAATTTTCTGAAAATTAAGCTGTTAATTAACTATTATATGTTCAGCAATATTTACGGCATGATCGGCTATTTTTTCAAAGTATTTTGCAATCATTAAAATATCTAAAGCAGTATCTATCGATTGCGGATTCTCTAAAATGATTTTTGATATTTCTTTTTTTACTTCATTAAACAAATCGTCGACTTCATCGTCACCGTTACGGATTTGAACAGCAGCTTCGTAATCTTGATTCATATAGGCTTCAAGTCCGCCTTTTACAAGTCTAATAGTTTCTTCTGCCATTCTTGGAATTAATACATAATCTTTAATCTTTTTTTCAGAAATCTTTTCTGTGATTTTAGCAATATCTTCTGCATTATCGCCCATGCGCTCAAGATCAACGATTATTTTCTGAGTTGTATATACGATGCTGAAATCTGTTGCTACGGGTTGCTGCATAATTAAAATTTCAGCGCAAAGTTTATCGATTAATTTTTCATAATGATTTATTTCAATTTCCAGCTTATAAACTGTTTCACAATAGCTTTTATCTGAAGTTGTTATCGCTTTTATTGAGTTTGAAATTGCTCTTTCAACAAATCTAGACATTGTATACAGCTGATTTTTTACTTCTTCAAGTTGTTGCAAAAAGCCTTCTCTCATGATTATTACCTCAATCGTTCTTTAATCTGTATTAGCCAAAATGTCCGCTTACGTATTCTAGCGTTTTAGGATTTTGCGGATTTGTAAAAATTACTTCAGTTTCATCATATTCAATGAGGTCGCCGAGCAGGAAAAACGCTGTTTTATCCGCTACTCTTGTTGCCTGCTGCATATTGTGCGTAACAATGATTACTGTATATGTCTCTTTAAGTGTTTGCATAAGGTCTTCTATTTTAAAAGTCGATATCGGGTCTAAAGCACTTGTCGGTTCGTCGAGCAAAATCACCTCGGGTTCAACAGCGAGTGCACGGGCAATGCATAACCTCTGCTGCTGTCCGCCCGAAAGGCTTAATGCAGATTTTTTAAGTTTGTCTTTAACTTCATCCCACATTGCTGAATCTTTAAGGCTTTTTTCAACTATTTCATCAAGACGGCCCTTGTTTTTGAGCCCGTGTCTTCGAGGACCGTATGCTATATTGTCATATATACTTACAGGAAACGGATTTGGCTTTTGAAAAACCATACCAACACGTTTTCTTAATAGGGTCACATCGTTTGACGATGAATAAATATCTTCCCCGTCAAGCGTCATTTTCCCTGTAATGCGCACGCCGGGAATAAGATCGTTCATTCTGTTTATTGTTTTTAAAAAGGTTGATTTTCCGCAACCTGATGGTCCGATTAAAGCAGTTATTTTCTTTTCATCGATACCCATATTTATGTCTTTCAAGGCTTGAATATCGGAATAATACAGATTCAAATTTTCAACAAGCAACTTACAGCTCATATTTATGTAATTTCCTTTCGAGTTAATCAATTAATCTTTGATTTCTTTTTTGACTTAATTGCTGATGAACCTATCATTTTTCTTTCTATTACTCTGCCTGTAATACGTGCGCCGATATTAAAAATAAACACAAGTATAATAAGCATCGCCGCTGCCATGTCGGCAATTTGATATTTATCGGGATTTATTGCAAATCCTTTTAAATACCATATACGTACCGCAAGAGTATCTGATGTTCGGAAGATATTTAGCGGAGACGTTATACTTGACGGATTCCAATTGCTGAAAGATACATCAGAGGTAAGTCCTGCTGTATAAATCAACGCTGCTGCCTCACCAAACCCTCTGCCTGCCGCAAGGATAATACCCGTTACAAGTCTCGGTAAAATTGCAGGAAGCAGTACGTGAACTATCGTTTGCCACTTTGTAGCTCCCAGTGCATAACTGCCTTCTTTCATGCTTTGGTCTATTTCATTTAAGCCGTCTTCAGTAACTCTGGTTAGCAGCGGTACGCAAAGAATCGACAACGTCAATACACCTGCAAACATATTCCAAGTTGAATGCGTCAGCATTACAAAAACAAGGAATCCGAATATTCCGACAACAATAGACGGAAGCGATGCCAATGTTTCTATGCTCATTCTTACTATATCTGTTAATTTGCTGGGTTTTGCATATTCAGCCATATAGATTCCCGCACAAATTCCAAGAGGTGCAGAAATAATAATTGAAAGAAGTACCATATACAACGTATTAAATAGCTGTATACCAAGTCCGTCAGGACTAAAGCTCATATATTTCGGAATGTAAGACTTAATTCCTCTATAGACAAGATAAACCGTAATGCTTGTTAACAGCACAATTACAAGTATTGCAATTATATATAAGAAAATCGTGGCAATATTATCTGCAATTTTTGCTCTTTTGTTTCTATTCATTTTTCAGCGCCTTTATCCTCTCGCTCTTTTCCTATAATTCTTATCATCAATATAAATAAAAACGAAATAACAAACAAAAGCAAACCCATGCTCCATATACTGTCAGCCATTCCTGTTCCGTCAGGCGCTGAACCCATTTGATTTGCAATAATTGTTGTTAGCGTGCTTGTTCGTGAAAGAATATTTTTGGGTATCGTTATCTTATTTCCGATTACCATTGAAACAGCAAGTGCCTCTCCAAATGCTCTGGCAAGCCCAAGAACTATTCCCGTAAGAATTCCCTGCTTTGCCGCCGGTAATGAAGTATGCCATATCATTTGTAATCTTGTAGCACCAAGCCCATAGGATGCTTGTTTATACTCGGAAGGAACATTGCGGATTGAATCGATTGCCACAGTAGTTATCGTTGGGAAAATCATTACAGATAAAACGATAGCGGCGGAGAGCAATCCTTCTCCTCCGAAAGGCATATTAAAAATTTTCGCTATAAATGGGCAAAGAACTGAAAACCCAAGCCACCCGTATACAACCGATGGAATGCCGACAAAGATCTCTACAGCTGGTTGCAGCATTTTTTTTCCGTATTTAGGTGAAATCTCTGTAATGAATATTGCGCATGCCACCGCAAAAGGTGTGGCAAACAACAAAGCCAAAAAAGAAACATATATAGACCCAATTATAAATGTAAGAGCTCCGACAGAGCCTTTTGGGTCATCGGCAGACATAAATGGGTCCCACTTTGTATCTGTAAAAAATTGCGAAACAGAGTACTTTAAAACCGTAAAAGTTTGTGCTCCTTTTTGAACAAGAAAAACAGTTATTAAAAGCGTAATAGCAATAATCATCAGCCCAACAACGGTAACGACCGTACGCCCCATGTATTCTGTTTTGAACTTTGATCTCATTACTTTGGCTCCTCCGTATATCTTAAAATGCAGACATTATATTTATTGTTTTTGCCGGATTAGCGGATAAAATCACATGACAGCATGTGGTTCTATCCGCCATATCCACTTAGTTATATATTTGAACTGATATGAAGTTTATAATTATTGATGTGATGCCGCAACACTTGGAGCCACATCCGAGCTAAGTCCATATCCGTTTGCAACTATTGTGCTCTTGAAGTCTTCAGATGTAACGTAGTTAATGAAAGCTTTTACTGTCGCATTTGGAGTTCCCTTTGTATAGAGATGTTCGAATCCCCAGATTTTATATGAACCGTTGTCAACGTTTGAGTAATTGCATGCAACTGCACCGCTTCCAAAGTTAACAGAAAGCTTTCTCATATTCTGAGCATATGGGAGTGTTTCATAACCAATACATCCCTGATTGTTATCAACTTGCGATTGTAAATCTGCGCTTGAACTTGTGAAGATAAATGCATCGTTATTTGTAACGTAACTTGCATTTTCATCAAACTTTTCACCTGTTCCGAAGGTTTCAAACAATGTTCTTGTTCCAGAGCCTTTTTTGCGATAGCATACCATAATCGGTTTGTTGTAGCTGCCGCTGCCTGAAACATCTTTCCAGTTTGTAATCTTGCCTTCGTAAATCTTTTTAATATCACTCATTGATATTGAGTTGCTGCCAAAGTGATTTGCTACGTCAGAGCTAACAACCATGGCAACCGCAACAACGCAAATTTGATGGTCAACAAGGTTTGAAAAACCTTTTCCTGCTTGTGCAACGGTTACGTCTGAATCACCGACCATTACGGCACCTGATTCAACGTCTGTTAAGCCTTGACCTGATCCGCCGCCGTTAACCGTTACCGAACCTGAGAATACAGCTGAATATTTGCCTTTAAACATTGGGGCTGCAAGATTAAGAAGCGGTTGAAGCGCTGTTGAGCCATCGGCTGTTATATTTCCGCTAAGCTTTCCGAAAGTATACGAGAAAGACGATACGGCGCTTGTTGTCATTCCTGACTTTACTGCGATAGCTTTAACTGTTGTTGTGCTTGAAACATGAATTGCACCTGTATATTTTGTACTGGAGGTAGTTGGGTTTGACCCGTTTGTTGTGTAATAAATTGTTGCACCGCTTGTACTTGTCGAAAGAGATAAGCTAATTGCTGACAAATAAGCACCTGTTGCAACTGAACTTTTTACATCAGAAACTCTTTGAGTTGTTGATGTTGATACAGAAGAACCTGATTTTGTTGATGTAGAAGTTTTAGATACCGAATTTGATGTGCCTGAGTTTGATGATGCAGAGGCAGTTGATACAGATGATGTTGATACGGTAGTTGCCACAATAGAAGTTGCTGCATCGGCTATAGTTGGATCTGTTGCGGAATCTGTTGCTAAACTGGTAGCTGAGGTTGAATCGGACGTTGTTTGTTCAGTTGGCGATGCCTGCGAAGAAGACCCGCATCCTGTAAACATTGTACTCACGAATATAACCAGCATAAGACACCCTAAAATTGTTTTTTTCATAAATTTTCTCCTTTTTTTGATTACATTTGTAGTATAACAGCTGTAATGTAAAATCAAATATCATCATGTGGTAAAATCTGTGTGTTAAATTGTAAAGTTATTGATATGAAGCGTAAAACTTATGTAAACTCGTTTATAAATGATTTATTTAAGTGAAGCACCTGAAAATTTGCTTAAAATATAAAAATTGCGCACACAATTTTGTGAGCGCAATTGCTATTTTAGGATTTTTCAGTTTTTTCTCTGGTTTCTATGCCTGAAAAGATATCGTTTTTTACTCTCTAAGCGTTTTCAAATAAACTACAAGCTGTCTTTCCCATCCGGTTTCGGAAGACCATTCCGGGTTTTCCTTGTGTTTTTCCTTGATATAAAACAAAAGAAGCTCCTGTTCTGTGATACTCAACGTATGATAATAGTCTATACTATCTTTTCCCCAAAAGCATACGTTCATAATTTCACAGATATCCCGCAGTGAATGAACATCGCGTTTCATGATTGCTATTTTGTCAGAAACAAAGCGGCATTCACTTATTTCATGAATCAGTGCCCGTAATTGTTGATTATTCATTATTTCATTATCCGTGAAATGTACTGATGATTCGACATTCATATTTTCGCTATACAACGACAGAAAAACTGATTCCAGATTATTTGCCAAAACAGCCGACTGAATGTGCGGAAACAAGCTTTGTAAGGCTGTTAATAAATATTGAACGATACGGTCATCTAAAGGCGTAAGCAAAGCACAGAGTTGTTCTACGACAATATGCATATCTTTATTACCTTGCCATGTTTTTAGCAGACTGAGAAGTTTTGATCGGTCATTATCGTTGATGTCAAGACTTTTAACGGGCTTCTTTAAGAGGACACATCCAAATGCATTGGTAAGCACCGGTTCAAGAATGTTCATCAATTGTTCTTCATAATCGGGTGTAATACTTTTCAGCAGTGCGGAAACCGTTGACGGCTCAAATCGTTGTAAAATTGTGTTTTCAATATATAAATTACGTAAATATTCATTAATATATAAGATTCCCTCAAATGATTCCGGTACAGGATTACATAGCTGATAGTCTATCATGCATGGAATTTCATGTGCAAAAAAGCGGTAATCATACCGATTAAAAAATGCTGTAAGTTCGTTGACAGTGTCATAATATGCACGGTTTCTAACTTCGGGTGTGGTTTTCTTAATAGTAGCAAGCAACCCTTTTCCTGTTTTAATTTCACGTTCAATTACGGACCATGCCGCTTTTAATACTGCGGTTGTATCGCCGCATTTTATAAAACCAACAGATTCAGAAGAATTTTCCACAGCGACTCCTACTGAAAAAACTATGGATTTCAAAAGTTTCTCCGCCGTCTCGATAGTTACGGAGCTGCTATCTCCCATTGTATACCGCTGCATACGTTCCAACAGCAATTCATACATGATTTTCTGCAAAAGCTGCTGGTCCAAATCATACTCTAAATTATTTAAAAAATTTTTGGTTGCAAACAAGGAAAATTCTTCTTCCATAATGCCCTCCACTAAAACAGATGCATCTCTTCATCTTCCATGTCATCATCCCCATAACGGGTGCGGCGGCAAAGCTCCTCAAGCGAAGTTCCACTTAGACAATCCGTAGAGCCCTGACAAAATCCGTCGAAATAAATTTTCATAAACGTAATTAGCTCATCATCTGAAAGCAATTCCTGTGATTCATTCTTAAAATAGTAAAAGGAATCCTGCAATTCAAAAAGAGTTTCCAGATAGTTTTCCTGTGTCAGATAAGGAGAATCGCAAAATGTTTCAATGAGTTTTTTTAAAACTCCATGTCCGAATTCTATTCGCCCGGTTTCTTGCAGTGCGTTAAATCGTGCTTCAACCAATTCTATCATTTGTGTTTCCGTAAGGGAAAGCCCATATGCAAACGTTAGATCGTTGCATCCTTGAATCTCAGCTAATGCATAGGATTTCTGTATGTTTGTAAGGCCTTTTATCTCTTCATTTTTCATCCGATCCCCTCCCGGTTAAATAAGTATACCCTTGTAATACAGTCATTACAAGACTTGATTTTTTATCAAATTTGTGGTAATATAATAGCAGAAAAAGAGCTTTGGGGTTTTTGCCGAAGCTCTTTTTTTCTGTACTTCTATTGTCAGCTTTGTGTAAAATTTATACGATCCTTTCATTAATATGAAAACCAAAGTATCCTAATACAATTGGTCTGCTTATCGTTATCTTTATATTATTTTCAATGTAATTTATGTTAATACAAAACAATACAAATACTAATATATCTATCTCTTGACATAGCAATAAATTAAAAGTACAATTTGATAAAATATATGTATAAATTGTGATTTGTCTCAGCTTGATTATATGCGGTATATCACAATTGAAAGGGGTCATTAATTATGTCAATTTCGGTTATCATTGCTATTGTTGTTGCACTTGTTATTCTTTGTTGCATTTTTATGTGCTTTACTTCCGTTAGTCAAGGGACAGTCGTCATTATAACACTGTTTGGAAAATATAGACGTACACTCCAAGCGGGTTTAAATTTCAAATTCCCTTGGGAAAAGAAATATCGTGTGGTTTCACTACAAAACATATCGCAAAATCTTCAGCTTACAGCTACTACATCAAATCAGGCATTAGTTAAATTTGATACCACAATACTTTATCATGCACTTGACAGTTCAGAAGATACCGTAAAGAACATTGCTTTTAAATTTATTTCAAATCAGGATTTTTTAAGGCAATTACAGGCTATCGTTGAAAATGAAGTAAGAACTTTAATCGCTAAGCATACACAGCAAGAAATTTTGGGAATAAAAGAAGAACTTCAGATTGAAGTTCTTGAAAAAGCAAATGAAAGCCTGAAAGACTGGGGATGGAAGCTTAGCTCTTTACAGATTTCCGTTCCTCGCTTTGGCGAAGAAGTTGAACGCTCTATGGAATCTGTTGTTGCTTCTATTAACGAAAGAACAGCAGCTGAAAACCGTGGCGAAGCATTAAAAATTCAGGCAACTAAAGAAGCAGAGGCAAAAGGTAGAGCACTTGAGATCGAGGCAGAAGCCGAGAAAAACGCAAGCAAACTCCGTGGAGAAGGTATGGCCGAATTCAGAAAGGCTATGTTCCAGGGTATTGCTGAATCTGCAACTGCAATCGAGCAAAAAGGCATTTCTGCAGATGTTTTACCAATGCTTATGTATATGGATACTCTTAAAGATATCGCAAAAGATGGCCAGGGCAAAATTATTTTTATCGATAACGGAATAAATGCTCCCGAACGTTTTATGGAGCAAATTACATCTTTGAACCAAAGTATTCAGACAACTGATAAATAATAGTAAGTTATGAGATAATATAAACAAAAAACCGAACCTTTTCCAATTTGGAAAGGGTTCGGTTTTATATATATATTGATATGAATTAAAAATTACTGAACTTGTTGCTGTCCGTTCATCGGAGGATAATCCTGCGGATTATTAGGCTGACCATATTTAACATTCATTTTGTAGCAAAGCGCATTATATAGCTGTGCCCATGTAGCTTCTATATACGGTGCCAAAAAAATCACACCAATACAACATGCTAAAAGTCCCAACAGAATCCAGCCAATAAACGACAAATCCAACACAAACATGTTAAACTTTTCACCGTCTGTCATCTCGCGGCTCATTTGTAATGCTTCTGCGGTTGTTAGATTCGGGTTATCGCTAAGAATGTACGGAACCATGCGGTATCTATATGATGCAACTATACCAGGTATAATAAAAAGAAGAGTCCATCCAAAGATAATCAAATTAGTAATAAACATTGTTTTAGCTGTTTTTAAATAATGCCCTTTTTTGAATGCAAAAAACAGGTTTCCGAATTCACGTTGGCCGCGGGTCGCACGCACAAAAAAGCTTGCTTTTCCCACATTAATCGGACCTGTGACAAAAAATATAAAACAGAGCGTAAAAATCAAGGCAAAAGTAAAAATTGAAAAAAACGAAAATAAAAAGATTGGACTACTAAAAAAATGGTTGTAGCCAGTTTTAAAAAAATTCCCGCTTTGTACCTGATCATTGAAATTGAAATTAAAACTAACTCTACTGCCGCCGCCTAATATTGATGCGACAATGCATACCGCAAAAGACAGCCAATA
This sequence comes from Bacillota bacterium, assembly GCA_030705695.1. Lineage (GTDB taxonomy): Bacteria > Bacillota > Clostridia > Oscillospirales > Acutalibacteraceae > JAUZPX01. Next base: position 1,167 of record JAUZPX010000004.1, on the reverse strand, counting down.
TGATATTTTTAGTTCTTGCTTTGCATATGATTTTAGCGTTGCTCGTTCCCACATAACAAATCCCCCTATTTTATTAAATACATAATTTATAATTATGCGATTAACTATATTCTTATAAGTGAAATTTTTTTGTTCATGATAATAATATCATATCTCAAATGAGATTTCAATTTACATATGCAATTTGTTCAAAAATAGTCCCTCATAATTACATTTATCCACTCTGGATATCGTACATTTTCACGGCAGTCGTATTGAGGAAAATATGGTTTAATATCTATTATTGGCGTATGGTTTATTGCATCTAACCCTTTAACTGTAATGATATTTTTCTCAATATTCATTATTTCTACGGCTGTGATTCCAATCGGATTTGGTCTGTCTTTGGCTCTTTGAGCAAAAATACCAACAATAGGAAGGTCTTTTCTTCCTTGAGGATGTCTTTCTATATGATTTTCTATTTCGAATTTTGCCTCATTTAAATAAGTTATTACGATTAAATGGGAAAATTCGCTAAGTCCAGTTAAGCCCCTTGTAAGCTCTTCATTAATTACAAGCTCTGAAATATCATTCCCCCAGTTAGTATCCTTTTTTTCTGTAATGTTGTTTTTTACAAAACCAATAGATTCAAAATTTATTGTCATAAGTAGCCACTCTCCGAACAATATTTTATTTGTATTATAACACAGATAAAATAAAAAACCATATGCAGGTTTAACCCTAACACATGGTTTTTTGGTACTTTGAATCCATCTAAATAAGAACCACTAATATTTTGTGTAATTGATATTGCTTACACCAAAACCCCCAGCATTTTAAGCATCTTCACACAATCAAGATAGCCTTGTTTGTACAGCTCTTGCTGCATGATAGTTGTAGATGTAAGCTCATGTTCAAAGAACTCCTGAAAATCCAGACAGTCTCCGTCATTGATTGTAATTCCTCTTTCACTGTGAATAATTGGGTCAATGTTTTCCATTAGTTCTTCGCTTTTTTCCATAGCCAATGCGTACTCGCTGTTTGTTTTTCTTAAATTTTGAGCGATTTCGTCAATTCTGAAGTTTAAATAATCAGATACATATAAATTCATAATTTTAATCCTTTCATTATTGTTTTCCAACAACTCCTTGAAAGAAAATTCAGCGCATGTTATAATATTTACGCTGT
>JAUZPX010000039.1 GCA_030705695.1 Bacillota bacterium | reverse complement strand
AGTGCTGAAAACTGTGCGAATTTTAGGGAATATCTTGATGAAGAGGTTACTCAAAACGCAATAATACAGCAAGAGCTATACAAAAACGGTTATATCGACTGTGTAAAGCTACTTAAAATGTTAGGAGTTCTTGCTTAATACTAAAAACCGCAGCTGCGAATTAATTTGCATCTGCTGTTGTTTCTCTTAATAAATTGCTCAAAAAGTATTGTGTTTTTATAAATAACGATTATACTAAAATAAAAATTAAGTTTAAGTTAATTATAACAAACAATTATTGGGGAGGAAGCCTTAATGGATTTAAGCGAAATTCGCAGAAATAATCAATTGGAATTTCTTAACAGCGGAGCAGAGCTTCAAATAGGAAATGTAAAAGATTTACCGTTGCCTCTTGAAGTAGTGCGAAACATAAATGTTGATTCGCCTTATGTTAAAAAGTGTTTAAGCTCAGGATTAACAGCTATTGTATATCAGATCGAAGTTGACGGCAAACAGTATGCAGTTAAAAAGGTAAGGGATAATATCCTTGTTAAAAACACAGACGGACAAACCTCTTTTTTAAATGAGCTGCAAAGACGAAAAGATTTTGAGCTTTTCAGAGAAAACAATAAAATTATTGATAATGGTATTAATAAAACAATTTACGGAAGCTTATTACACGGCGTTATTGTTACGGATTGGATTAACGGCAATCATATTGATGTTTATAATAGAAATATTTTACGTAATATGTTTCAGCTATTAAACCAAATACATTTTTGCGGTATTTTTGAATGGGATTTATGCCCAGGTAATATTATGCTCGATGCAAAAGAAAATGTTATTCTATTTGATTTTGGATATTCCTATAAATTCAATCCTTTAAAAATGTATCACTCAAACGGAAAAGAAAATCCTTTATTCCATAGCATTGAACGCTTTGAAACAAGGGCATTTATGCAATACTTGCTTGATTTTGAGAAAAAGAATGGACATGAAATGTCTATTGAATTATTCAGAATTGAAAAAGAGGAAGCCGTAAATGCATATAATGACAGGCTTGTTTGGCTTAAACAAAACGATGCCGATGCTGATATAATCGAAACATTTTTGCACATAATTGAAACTTGGGAAAACGCACTGCTTAGCGATAAAAATCTGGAAGAATTATACGACTTAGAACGCTTCCGCTCATATGTGCTCGATATTTATGATGATATCAGCGGAGAAAGCTGTACCCCGGGGACAATTATATTGATTGATGAAGTGATTTCGCTTATAAATGACAAACATGATTTTTTAAGAGAAAATGATGCATATTTATGGGAAGATAAAAAAGCAGATAAGCAACAATTACTTAAAAAATTCACCGAAATGCTGCAAAAAGCAAAAGATTTGCAAGTAAAAAAATAAAGACATATTATTTATAAAAAACGGCAGCTGCAAATTAATTTGCAGCTGCTTTTAATTTTATGTATTATCAGAGATCTTAATCTGCCGTACTTTGCTCGCAAGATAACCGGCTATCTGATCTTCATCATAGACTTCAAGGTCACGATATCCCGCCAAACCTTCGTTATGATGCCGAACCTCATGAACAAGCACTTTTCGAAGTTCTTCATACCACTGTTCCCTTGAACAATTTCCAAAAACTTTTTCAAACGAACCGTAATAAATCACGATATAACGGCCCATATCTAAAGAACGATGATATTCGCCTAATATGTAAAGATCATTCTCGATGCTTTTCGGATGATATTTAAATTCGGGTACCAAAACAATACCGCCGTTAAGCTCCCGATACAGCTCAAATGGAAGCGAATCGGAAATTGTATCCAGCATTTCCCCTGCTTCATCGAAGGAAACCATAAACCCGCCGCCTTTTGTATTAGAATCGTAAATTAATCGAGAAAATCCTTGAGTTTTTTGCTTCTGCTCGGATGACGCAGTTTGCGAAGAGCCTTTGCTTCAATCTGACGGATACGTTCACGTGTTACGTTGAACTCACGGCCGACTTCCTCGAGTGTACGTGAGCGGCCGTCTTCTAAACCGAAACGGAGCATAAGCACTTTTTCTTCTCTCGGGGTCAAAGTATCGAGGACTTCTGAAAGCTGCTCTCTCAAAAGTGTATGTGATGCAGCATCTGCTGGTGCAGGAGCGTCTTCATCTGGGATAAAATCGCCAAGATGGCTGTCTTCTTCCTCGCCGATAGGTGTTTCAAGCGACACAGGCTCTTGAGCCACACGCATGATTTCACGTACCTTTTCAACAGGCATATCAAGTTCTTCGGCAATCTCGTCCGCCGTAGGCTCATGGCCGTTTGTATGAAGAAGCTGGCTTGAAACCTTTTTAACTTTATTTATAGTCTCAACCATATGCACGGGAATACGTATAGTCCTCGCTTGGTCGGCAATTGCACGGGTAATCGCCTGTCGAATCCACCATGTTGCATACGTTGAAAACTTAAAGCCTTTGGTATAATCGAATTTTTCAACAGCTTTGATTAATCCTAGATTTCCTTCCTGAATCAAGTCAAGAAACTGCATTCCTCTGCCAAGATAACGCTTTGCTATGCTGACAACAAGACGCAAGTTTGCCTCTGAAAGGCGCTTCTTTGCGGCAACGTCACCTTCGGAAATCCTTATTGCAAGGTCGATTTCTTCATCGGGTGTAAGTAAAAGAACACGTCCGATCTCTTTCAAATAGACTTTTACAGGATCATCGATAGCAATAGAGTCAGAACTGACGATTTCGCCTTCCATATTATCGGACGGTTGAACAATTGCCAGCTCGATTTCTTCAAGCGGAATATCATCAACATCCTCAACAATCTCAATACCGATTTGCTCCATAGAATCATAAAACTTCTCAAGTTGCTCGGGATCAAAGTCGATTTCGCCGATAGCGTCGAGGATTTCCTTTGTGGAAAGCTGCCCTTTCGACTTCCCAAGCTCTGTAAGCTCTTTGATTATGGTTTTCTTATCCTGGATTGGTAAAATAGTCATTTTTGACGTCCTTTCTCTTGCAAAGGGATATTTAAATTAAAAATAATAATATTATTATTTCTTAATTTCTTTTAATTTTTTCATATATTCCAATATATCTTCCTGTTTTGTTTTCTCATTATTGGACATATTTAACTTATCATTCTCTGAAAGAATTGTTTTTATGTATTCTTCGGCAGCTTCTATTGTAGCCGCCTCTCTTTGATATATGGCAAGCATCGCTGCAATTGAAGCATTTTCATCGGGAGAAAACTCCGAGGCAATGTCAATCGGCATAGCTCCCAGTCCGTTTAGAAGTCTTGTAGTGATACAAACATAAACACGTCTGTTAAAATCCGTTATGATTTTTTCAGGTGGAAGCATTTCCGTTATTATACGCACCATATCGGGATTATAAACTAAATAAGCAATTATCGCCTCTTCCGCTTTTGCGGCACGAAGCTTACCTGACTTCTGCGGATTTATTTTGTCGCTGCGTGCTGACATATTGTCTTGAATTTCTCGAAATTGACGTTTTTGATATTCGTTATTCTTCCGCCGTGAAAGCTTATTCACCTGCTGAATAACAATTTCCTTTTGGACATTAACTTCTTCGCTAAGTTTTAACGCATAAACTTCCTGCTCGATTTTACTGTCCAGCGTTGCAAGAAGCTTAGCCGCTTCCGTAAGATATTTCACACGGTCTGACGGCGAATTCATGTCGCAGGTTTGCTTGATTTTTTGCAGCCTGTATTCAACGTCGTTTCCTGAGTTTTCTAAAAGCTGCTTGAAACGTGCGGCTCCGTTTTCACCGTGTTTTTTAATGAATTCATCGGGGTCTTTTCCGTCGGGAACAGTTAAAATCTTTATATTAATTCCTGCCTGCCGCAAAAGTCCAATTGCACGCTGTGCAGCCTTCTGCCCTGCTTCGTCAGCATCATAACAAACAACAAGTTCATCAACATAACGCTTCATAAGCATTGCCTGTTCACTTGTAAGTGCTGTGCCAAGGGTTGCTACGGCTTCGGTAAAACCTGCTTGATGCAATGCGATAACATCCATATAACCTTCTGCAAGAATCAAATGTTTTTTATCTGAATTCTTAGCAAAATTCAGCGAAAATATATTGTCGCTTTTTTTAAAAACAAGCGTATCGGAAGTATTAAGATATTTCGGCTTTGCATCGCCCATAATACGTCCGCCGAAAGCAATTACGTTGCCTCTTAGGTCAATTATTGGGAACATCACACGGTCATAAAATCTGTCAGAGATTTTTCCGTTTTTATTTTGATATGCAAGATTGGCAGAAACAATTTCGTGATCATTAAAGCCCTTGCTTTTAAGATAATCCACAAGCGCATATCGGTTATTTGGTGAATAACCGAGCCCAAAGTGCTTTATTGTGTGTTCGGACAGACCTCTGTTTCGCAAATAATTTAGTGCGCTTTTGCCGACCTCGCTGTAAAGCTGAGCATAGAAAAAGCGAGCGGCTTCACGGTTTGCTTCAAAAATTCTTGTGCGAAGCTTTGCAATACCGTCGTCATAAGAATTTTCAGGCATAGGCAGCCCTACACGATCGGCAAGTAATTTAACTGCTTCTATGTAATCAAGATTTTCAATCTTTCTTATAAACGTAATAACTTCGCCGCCTGCTCCGCATCCAAAACAGTAAAAAGAACCTGTCTCGGGATAGATGCGAAAAGACGGTGTTTTCTCGCTGTGAAACGGACACAAACAGACTAAATTACGCCCTGAGCGATTAAAATGCACATAATCGGACACCACATCGACAATATCGGCTCTCATTTTAAGTTCCTGAATAAAGCTGTCCGGCAACGGCATATAATCACCACCTTTTACTACGGAAACATGCTGGCATAAAAATATCATCGAATTAGAAACTACAACATTTTCCAATTCTTTGGGATAAAAATACTTTCATACAATCCAATTGCGAAATGATCCGTCATATTTGCAATATAATCGCAAACTGCACGATCCACGCCTTCTTTTTCTGCAATTTCCTGCAATTCTTCAGGCATTTTATTAGGATTTTTCCTGAAATGGAAAAATAATCTCGCTATAAAATCAGGTACTTTTTTTTCTTCGCCTTTTGCATTGGAATTCGTATAAACATAGTCAAACATATATTGATGCAAATCATCAAACGCTTTAGCTGTTTTATCGTCCATAATTAATTGACCGTTATTACTGTTATCGACAACCGACAAAACAAGAGAATTTATTCGCCCGCTTGTTGTATGCCCCAAAAAGTCTGTCAGTTCAGATGGAATATCATTTTCAGAAAGAACACCTGCACGTATTGCATCGTCAATATCATGGTTAATATATGCTATACGGTCGGCAATTTTAACAATCCTGCCCTCAAGCGTAGAAGCCTCTGGTCCTTTTGTATGGCAGTTAATGCCGTCTTTTACTTCGCATGTAAGGTTAAGACCTTGTCCGTTTTTCTCTAGGATTTCAACAACACGAACACTTTGCTCATAATGATGAAATCCGCAATTTGCAACTTCATTTAATGCACGTTCACCGGCATGGCCGAATGGAGTATGTCCTAAATCATGACCCAAAGCGATAGCTTCTGTTAAATCCTCGTTTACTTCGAGTGCTCGTGCTATTGTCCGTGCAATTTGCGAAACCTCTAGAGTATGTGTTAACCGTGTACGGTAATGGTCACCCTCTGGTGATAGAAAAACTTGAGTTTTATGTTTTAAGCGCCGAAAAGATTTTGAATGCAAAATCCTATCTCGGTCCCGCTGATAAACTGTGCGTATACTGTCCTGCTCCTCAGGGCGGAGCCGTCCTTTAGAATTCTTTGAAAGAGCGGCATATTCACATAAAATCTTTTCTTCCAACGCTTCTGTGCGTTCTCTGACTGTCATTTAATTCACTGCCTTTCTATCAAAAATAATTTCAATAAATAAAAATAAATATCAGCCTTAAAATAGGCACTATTAAAGATACGCCAAAAGTTTTAAAAATCCTCTAAAATTCCTTAATTTATTTTTTATTTACTGAAAAAACAGCAAATTAATCGACTATGTCGTTTTAAAACGGAAGAAATTCTTCTCTTTGAGCAATTGCTTGTACTTTTCCGCCAGAACTTTCCATAAGCTGCCGATTAACGTTCTCAAGTTCATTTAAAGCTAGATGAAACAAAATTTTTACATTTTCCGTAAAATCAACCGCATCTATTACAGCTCTGTTTTCTTTTAATATTCTTTCAAAACCTTGATACTGACCGTAATCACAGGCTATTTCCGCCACGGAACAAAGCCGCATTGTAACAATCTTCGAAGCTTCAACCGCCAATTTTGCTGAATGAGAATAAGCATGGACAAGCCCTCCTGTTCCAAGCAACACTCCGCCAAAATATCTTGTAACTACTACGATAACATCATATATCTCATTCTTCTCTATTACGTCCAAAACAGGTTTGCCGGCAGTTCCTGACGGCTCACCGTCATCAGAAAAACGCTTTCGACCGTCTTTAAAAAGGCAATAAGCATACACATGATGTTTCGCATCGGGATATTTGTGTTTGACGTTTGAGAGAAATGAAAGCGCCTCATCTTGTGTATGAACAGGTGCGGATGAAGAAATAAATCTCGAATGTTTTTCTATTAATTCCTGTTCAGAAAATTGTAAAACAGTTTTATATTTGGAGAATTTCAAACAAAACACCCCTTTCACAAAATCAGGCGGCACAAAAGTGCCGCCTAACAAAAATCTTATTTTTCTTGCATACCGAAACGCTTTTTGAACCTGTCAACACGACCGCCGGTATCAATGAGTTTTTGCTTGCCTGTAAAAAACGGATGACACTTAGAACAAATTTCAACATGGATATCTTTCTTAGTGGAACCTGTTTTAATCACGTTACCGCAAGCGCAAGTAACTGTTGTTTCTTCATAATTAGGATGAAAATTCTCTCTCATGGTGCTTCACCTCTTTCGTTCGAGTCCACAATAACGTAAGTATTCTATCACAATTAAACTTCAAATGCAAGAAAAATTTATTCTTTTTATGTTTTTATTTACTGCTGATTTAAAAATGTTACATATTCCTCAAGGCACATGTCGTATTCCATCATCTTTATTGCATTATCTTTGCCAACATAACGGAAAATCGTTGGGTTTGAGTTCATATTTGTTATCTCCGTCTTTTCCGAGCGATATCTTTCGACAAATCCAAATCGTATTGCATGATTTTCAAGCCATATGTATTGCTTTGATTGCTTAAATGTACTGCTGTTACCGTCAAACTGAATTAAAAACCCTGTTTCGAACTCACAATTTCCTCCCTGAGGAACAGATTTAATTACCTTTGCCGCTGCCAAAACTTCTGAAAGGCCCTGACTTTGCATTGTATTGTTTAGCGCCTGATTATAAAGGGTGTTTTGCTCATCTTTTGAAACATACCCTTTAACAAGTGTTAATTTCACTCCGTCTTTTGCGGCTGCATCTATCATTGCTTGCAAATCACTTACAGCAAGCTTGTCAACTTTTATACCATCAATTGCAACGAGATTTTTTATGTATCCACTGTTGATCGGATGATTTTGATTTACAATCGTCAACAGCTTTCCTGCATCTTTAGAACTGACAATTTGTATGTTCTTTGTATTATTTGACGTTGCAATTGTAGTTGTCTGTACTTGCCGAAAAATCATTATAACTCCCGAAACAATTACCGCCACGATTATTATCGGAATAATAATCAAAACGATGCGCAGCGGAAGAGTATTCGATTGTTTTTTCGCATGATATTCAGTATAATAAATACTGTTTTTTGCATTGTGACCGGCTTTTCTTACATGTGTGCCCAAGTCACGGGTATTTTTTCGCATCGGATCACCTCAAAAAATCTACTACATATTAATAATAACAACAATTAAAATTGTTAAATGAACTTTAATTTACGGTTTCTTAATTCTAACGCTTTTAGCTATTCTTTGCAAGTCTTTACAAGTAAAGATAATATAAAGATTAGCGTTTTTTTATTGTTTTATTTTGGAAATTGATGTATTATTATATTAATTTTGCAGAATAATTGTATTGAAATAATTCGGAAAAACTAAGGTGGTAAAAAAATGAGGAAAACAAAAATCATCTGTACGCTTGGACCTGCAACCGACAGCGAAGAGGTTATGCGCCAACTTATGCTGAACGGTATGTCCGTAGCAAGATGTAATATGTCACACGGCGATCACGCTTCACATAAAGTCAGAATAGATTTAGTTAAAAAAATCCGTGAAGAACTCAATCTTCCGGTAGCACTTTTACTCGATACAAAGGGTCCTGAAATCCGCACAGGCAAATTCAACGAAAGTGTTATTGAACTTAAAACAGGACAAAACTTCACGCTGACTACCGAAGATATAATTGGTGATTCTACCCGCAGCCATATAAGTCATGAAAGTTTGCCAAAAGAAGTGCAGCCGGGAAACTCAATTTTAATTGATGACGGTCTTATTGAATTAAAAGTAAAAGAATGTACAGACACCACCATTGTATGCGAAGTAATAAACGGCGGAGAAGTTTCTTCATTTAAAGGCATAAATGTGCCTGGTGCCAAGCTTTCTCTTCCTTTTTTAAACGATCATGATAAATCCGACATTGCTTTTGGCGTTCAAGAGGATTTTGACTTTATCGCTGCATCGTTTACACGCTCTGCCCATGACATAATGTTGCTTAGATCTGAACTTGAAAAAAATAATTGCAATAATATCAGAATTATTGCAAAAATCGAAAACCATCAGGGCGTTGAGAATATCGATGATATAATTCGAGTATCTGACGGCATAATGGTTGCTCGTGGTGATTTAGGCGTTGAAGTTCCATTAGAGGACATCCCGATTATCCAGAAAAAGCTTATAAGCAAAGCATACAGTGCAGGCAAGCAGGTTATAACAGCCACACAAATGCTTGATTCCATGATAAAGAAACCTCGCCCGACAAGAGCTGAAACAACAGATGTCGCCAACGCTATTTACGACGGAACAAGCGCTATAATGCTTTCAGGCGAAACCGCTGCAGGTATGTACCCTGTAGATGCCGTTAAAACAATGGCTCGTATTGCAGAACGTACTGAAAGCGATATTAATTATATCTCCCGTTTTGATAAACACCATTTAAGTGATCGCTACGATGTTACCTCAGCAATTTCACACGCAACATGCACAACTGCACATGATCTTCATGCTACTGCAATTGTAACAGTATCAAAAACAGGTCAAACAGCACGTATGATCTCAAAATTCCGCCCGCAATGCCCTATTGTTTGCGGAACAACCGACAAAAAAGTACAAAGGCAGATAAACCTGTCCTGGGGTGTTACACCTCTTATGGTGGACGAAAAAACAAATACTGACGAACTCTTCGAGCATGTAATTGATGTTGCCGAGAAAGCAGGTCTTGTACAAAGCGGCGATTTGACTGTTATTGCAGCAGGAGTTCCGCTAGGCGTTTCAGGTACGACAAATTTATTAAAAGTACATCTTGTCGGCAATGTTCTTGTTTCAGGAGAAATTGTTACTCATCATAAAATTTGCAGTACCGTTTGCGTCTGCCAAAACGAAGCTGAGGCCCTGAAAAATTTTACTGACGGAGACATTCTTGTTATTCCAAAAACCTCAAACGAAATTCTTCCGTTGATAAAAAAGGCAAGCGGTATAATAACCGAAATTGGCGGGATTAATTCTCATGCTGCTATTGTCGGACTTACGCTTGATAAACCGGTAATTGTCGGAGCAACAAACGCTACAAAGCTATTAAAAACAGGTACGAATGTCACAATGGATGCAAGCCGTGGAATTGTTTTTACAGGAAACAATAAATGCTAAATTGTATTTAATAAATTAGGCTTTACCGTTATTCGGTAAAGCCTTTTTTTAACTACTTTTTTTATTCAGCATTAATTTTTTTCTCTAAATTCCATTAATTTACTTGGTTCAACATCTAAAGCTTTACATATGCTGAAATACACATCAAGAGAAATTCCAACAGAAGCAATCTCAATTTTACTCATATGCGTTTGGTCTATGCCTATTTTTTCAGCCAGACTCTCCTGTGTGTAACCTCTTAATTTTCTATAATATGCTATATTTAAACCTAACATTTTATATTTGTCTTTATATTCAGCTTTCATTTTTCGAACACCTCTACATAATTATTATACACTTAAAATTAATAATCAAGTGTCTGCTCTAAGGGGATTATATCATAATAATTCAATAACGGTGAACAATATTTTATTTACCTTTTTCGTTCATATGGCTTTTTTTCATCGGTTAATTCTGCTAAATAATCCATACTGGTATCTAATGCAATTGCAAGTTTCCTACATTGTTCAAAAGTAAAATATCTTTTGCCATTTTCCAATTTTGAATAATCACTTTGATTTATTCCCGTAAGCATTTGCATTTTAATTTGCGTATATTTCTTTTCAAGTCTTAATTGTTTTAATCTGTTCATTTTAATCACCAATTATATTATGTCAGTTTGCCCTATTGAAATTATGGTTAAATTGACCTATAATATATATTGAGGTGAAAAATATGTACTGTGAAAATTATTTTTGCATTAATTATGACAATGAAAAATGCACCCTTAACGAAGTAACCTTGGATATTCAAGGTTGTTGTCAAGAATGCATTTATGTAATGATTAGCGAAAAAACACTAAAAAAAGAAAGAGAAAAATTTATAAAGCGGTATGATCAAAACTAAGTAAAAAAATTTATAGTTAATAATCCCCTTAGCGTAGCCTTGAAATCTTTTTTTATTTCAAGTATCTGCTCTAAGGGGATTAAATTATAATAGCTTAATAACAGTGGACTTTAACGCTTAAAGAATCATTTTGCTTTTGTTGCAATCTCATTTACTGCCATTGCAATAAATTCGTCAACGGACTTCTGCCCCATATCGCCCTTTTTGCGTGAACGAACAGAAACAGCACCGATTTCGGCTTCTTTAGCTCCTACAACAAGCATATATGGGATTTTCTCAAGCTGAGCCTCACGGATTTTATATCCGATTTTTTCGCTTCTGCTATCCACAGAAACTTTTATCCCTGCTAAGCGAAGCTTCTCGCAAACTTCATTGGCAAAATCAACGGTATTGTCGCTGATTGGCAAAATACGAACCTGCTCAGGCATTAGCCACATCGGCAGAGCCCCTGCATATTTCTCGATAAGCAAAGCCAAAGTACGCTCGTAACACCCAAGTGAAGTACGGTGAATAATATAAGGGCTTTTGCGAGAGCCGTCAGCAGCGATATATTCCATGCCAAAACGCTGGGCAAGCATTAAATCGACCTGTATTGTAATAAGCGTATCTTCCTTGCCGTGAACGTTTCTTATCTGGATATCAAGCTTAGGACCGTAGAATGCGGCCTCGCCTTCTTCTTCTTTATATGTTAAGCCAATATTGTCAAGTATGCTGCGCATAAGATCCTGTGCGTAATTCCATTCTTCCTCTGTTCCGATATATTTTTCACGATCGTTTGGATCCCACTTTGAAAAACGGTATGATACGTCATCAATAAGGCCTAACGTATCAAGCATGAAGTTTGCAAGCTCCAAGCATCCTCTGAATTCCTGACTAAGCTGTTCCGGGGTGCAAATAAGATGTCCCTCTGAAATAGTAAACTGACGAACACGAATCAATCCGTGCATCTCGCCAGAGGCTTCGTTTCTGAAAAGAGTTGACGTTTCGCCAAGCCTCATAGGCAAATCACGGTAAGAGCGCATACGGTTTAAGAACACTTGATACTGGAACGGACATGTCATAGGACGCAGTGCATAGACTTCCTCATCTTTTTCCTCGTTGCCAAGCACAAACATACCGTCTTTGTAATGGTCCCAGTGGCCTGAAATTTTATAAAAATCACTTTTTGCCATAAACGGCGTTTTTGTGAGTAAGTAGCCTCTTCTCTCCTCTTCATCTTCAACAAAACGCTGAAGAGTCTGTATGATTTTCGCACCCTTTGGAAGAAGAATCGGCAAACCTTGCCCAATTACGTCAACAGTGGTAAAAAGTTCAAGTTCACGCCCGAGTTTATTATGATCACGATTTTTAGCTTCCTCAACCATAACAAGATATTCTTCAAGCATTGATGCTTTGGGGAATGCTGTACCATATACTCGGCACAGTTGTGCATTATTTGCATCGCCTCGCCAATAAGCGCCCGTGCAGTTCGTTAACTTAATCGCTTTCAGAGGAGCAACACTTAGCAAGTGGGGACCTGCACACAAATCAGTAAACTCAGCTTGCTTATAAAAACTGATTTTCTCGCCTTTTCCTGCATGTTCAGAAGCAAGCTCAACTTTATACGGCTCATCCATTTTTTTAAGAAGTTCAATGGCTTCTTCAGGTGGAAGTTCGAATTTTTCAAGTTCAATTCCGCTCTTAATAATGGCTTTCATCTCAGCTTCAATTTTTTCAATATCTTCCGGGGTAAATGACTTCTCTACGTCAAAATCATAGTAAAATCCGTTTTCAATAGCAGGACCAATTGCAAATTTTGCATTCGGATACAAACGCTTTACTGCTTGCGCAAGCACATGCGAAGCTGTATGCCAAAATGCTTTTTTACCTGCTTCATCGTCAAAAGTAAGAAGTTCAAGCTTGCAATCTTTATCAATAGAGGTACGCAAATCACAGACAACTCCATCAATTTTGCAGGCACAAACAGCTTTGTACAGCCCGCCGCCAATTGATTTTGCCACGTCTGCTGCCGTAACACCAGACTCAAATTCTTTTACAACTCCGCCTTTTAACTCAATATTAATCATAAAAATCCTTCCTTTCAAACAAAAAGCCCCGACACATATTTCTATGTATCGGGACGAATTTCTCGTGGTTCCACCCAACTTCGGCAGATTTTCTGCCCTCTTCAAACCGATAACGTAGTTTACACGGCACACCTTATTTCGGAGGCACTCGAAGGTGGTAATCTGTTTTGTTTGCAATGCGTGCTTTCAGCCACGGCACACAATCTCTTATGCAAAGATTTTAAAACAAATCGTCCTTCTCAACGCTTTACTAAAGCTAATGATATCACCGAATTTCTAAGTTGTCAACGGAAATTTTTTGTTAATTATTTTTGCTTGTCATCTAATATCTTATCAATTTTCTTAAGCAAATTATCAACGGTTTCGTCAATTGATGATTCTTCCGTTCCTTCCGCTAAAGAGTTTGACTTTTTCTGTTTTTCAACCAATTCTTCATTTACTGCATTTATTAAATCATTTTGTAATACAGGGTCTTGAACATTAAAATTATTATTGCTTGTTACTTTTTCAATTACAGAACCATCATCTTTCATAATATCGACAAGTGCAGAGCCGATTTCAAGCTCCTCTTTATCTTCTTTGTCTCTCCAATAATCAGTAACAACATCGTCCACAATAATATAATCGCTTGAAGAATTATCTATATGATGCTTTTTTCTTTCATTACTATTTGATTCAACCTTTTCTTGTTCTTCATCAATTTGATCTTCACTTTTAACAAACAGTGTCATTTCAATAAGAATTGAAAGCATATATAGTGCCAAAACTGAAAATTCTGCAGCATTAATATTTGAAGTATCGGTAAAGCTTAAACCAGAGCCAGAATTAATTTTATTAATAATAAATTCGGTGATGAAAGTACCGAAAACAGCAAAAGCAGGTAAACCAAAAATAAACATTGTCTTAACAGGATTTTTGCTTTCTAAACGAGTGAAAATAACGGCATGATAAAACATAAACAGCGTTGCAAGCATTAAAAAGATGAGATCATACATATTTTGAGTCTGCACGGAACCAGATGAATTTTCCATAAATTTAGAAACCAAACGGAAACAAAGGAAAAACGTTGGGAACAACATAAGTATTGACATTCCCCTGGAGTTGTTCTTACCTATCAAGGATGTGAGGGTAAAAGACATAAAAACAATCGCTGCAAGTATCGTTAGAAGCACATCTAACACCGAACTGAAATTTAATGCAACAGGTGCCGCTTCCTGATTCAACGAGAAAATATTCATGAGCTTTGTAGCTCCGTCATAAGCAAGCAAAACTGCTGATAAAGCTGCAAAAACAGCAGCGGGAATATTTTGCTTTAAAACATAGTTTCTTGGTGTTTGCTTATCTAAAAAGCTGAAAATCACAGTCGAAAGCAAAAGTATAAAACCGAACACCAAAATAAGTATGCCGCAGGTTTGATTGTTTAAAAATGGTAAAGCATTACTATCGACCTTACACATCTGATATATTTTCAAAAAAACCATTATTAAAGTAACAGGCAAAAAAACAAACCAAGAAAGTTTAATTCTCATATATTTACAAATCCTTTCACAACAATAAAAAAATCGGAATAAACGAAATAACAAAAATATATAAATTAATATAGATATTTTAAGTAAATATTTTTCACTTTAAAATTGAAGCCGAATCGTTTCTAACCAAATCATTACTATATATTTTAAAACAAGCCGTATCCTATGTCAAGGAAAAATAAAGAAATTAACAAATCAATAAAGGAATCGATAAAAATGAAAAAATTCATTGTACCAATCCTAATTTTTTTGATTATAATGGCATCAATACCATTAATGGCATTTAACAAGAATCCTACTGTTCTTCCAAAAATTCAAAAAGGGACTCAACCTGCGACAAAGCAAACATCTACAAATCCTGTGATTGCAACAGAACCTAAAAAAACGGAATCTTCAAACCAAACTCAATCTGAACAAAATTTTAAAATATTAGATACTTCAAGCAAAACTGTAATTACAGTTCTAGACAAAGAATTTTGTTACGGTGCTCTTGCCGCTGAAATGCCTGCAAGTTACAGCCAGGAGGCTTTGAAAGCACAAACCATTGCAATCTACACAAACTTTTGTAGAATTCGCAATGATGAGCGCAATAAACCGGACAAGCAATTAAAGGGCGCTGACTTCAGCGCAGATTTAAGTAAAAAAGAAAAATACATTTCAAAGGAAACACTGCAAAAAATCTACGGAAGTTCCTTTGACAAAGAATTTGGTGAAATCCAAAGTGCCGTTAATGCTGTTTTTCCAAAAACGCTAATATATCAAGGCAAACTTATAACCGCTTTATATTTCTCAGTTTCAGGCGGTGCAACGGAAAATTGCAAGGATGTTTTCGGAAGCGATCTTAAATATCTGACAGCCGTTCCAAGCCCTTGGGATGAATTTGCACCTGATTACTCGGAAACAACAGATATTTCTTCCGATGATTTTAAAGCAAAACTTTTAAAAGCTGAGCCTACACTTGTATTCTCTGATAACGAAAGTAAATGGGTTGGGAACATTAATAAAGATCTCTCGGGTTATGTAAGTTCAGTAACCATTTGCGGTAAATCAATAAAAGGTACTGAACTCCGAAACATATTCGGACTTAGGAGCACAGATTTTGATCTCTTTATTTTTAACGGTTACTTTAAATTCACTGTACGAGGATACGGCCATGGCGTAGGATTAAGCCAATACGGTGCGAATTGCATGGCAGCACAAGGCTCTGATTATAAAGAAATATTAAAATGGTATTATCCCGGTACTACACTTAAATAAACTAAAATAAAAGGGCAGCCTGTATTCGAAAATTCGGAACATGGCTGCCATTTTTAAGTTAAAATCTGTTGCGGTTGTTTTTATGAGAACTAACATCATAAATATTCACTTTGCTTTGAGCATCAATGCGCTTGCGGTAAACCAAAGCTAAAATAAAATATGCAATAAAAAGCAAAATAATTATTGTAACAGCAACAATAAAAAATGGCGATGAAACAATAGCTTTTATAATACTTAATGCATATAAAACCTGGCTTCGCTCAACTGTTTTTGCTGCTACCAAATTAATAGTTGCAAGCTTTTGATTTGCGTAACTTAGCGTTGCCGTACCTATAACATCCCCTTGACGAACAGGCGCCAAAATTTTGTCAGGTATATTTGTTTTTATATCAATACTTGAGATTTGAACGTTGTTTGGTAAAATTGTAAAATAATCCTTTTCGGGCACTAACTGAACATCTTGGTCATTCCATGCGAGATCTAAAGGCACTTCGCAAACAGGACTGCTTTGCGTAAGCACTTGCTTTAACTGAAAATTCTGGAACGCCCATCGGTACAATGACCTTGAATCAAGCATTGCATAGTTCGGTGTATTATCCGTATCAGGAGCGCCCATTGCAACGCACATATATGAGTAGCCGTCCGCCACTGCCATGGAAACAAGACATTTTCCTGCCTCGTTAGTAGACCCTGTCTTTATGCCCTTGGCATATTGATAATAATAATCCTGGTCAGCACCTGAATTTTGGTTTATCATGTAATTTGTAGTGATAATCGTACCGATATTCGGAATATCTTTTGCCGTGGTGTTGCAAATCTCAGAAAAATGAGGTAGTGTTATAGCATACTGAGAGATTTTCATAAGATCCCTGGCAGTCGTATAATGGTTAGAATTCTGAAGTCCATGTGGATTTGCAAAATGAGTATTAGTACAGCCAAGTTGTTTTGCTTTAGCATTCATCATATCAACAAACTTCTGAATGCTTCCGCCGCCAACATAATCTGCAAGCGTCATTGCAGCATCATTGCCCGAGCAAATGAGCAAGCAATTCAAAAGATTAAGTACAGAAATTTTCTTTCCTTCTATTTTATCAAGACCTGCCATGGAACTGTCGGTTCCGTTTAACTCATCAATAACTGATTTTTTTACTGTTACCATTGTATTTTCGAGGTCAGGAACATGCTCGCTTACAACAATATAAGTCATTATTTTTGTAGTAGACGCAGGATAACGCTTTTGATCGGCATTTTTTGAATAAACTACTGAATTAGTGTCCAAATTTACCAACAATAATGTCGGCGTTTTGGCTGAAAAATTGATATCATATCCCTCGGCATGAACCGAAACAGATGAAAGAGGAACCATTAAAAACAAAACAAGACAAATAATTATTAAAAAAATCTTTTTGGGCATGGAAAAGTTCTCCTTGTTGTGATATCATATCTATTATATTACAACAAACTTATAATAATGGCAATTGTCAAAAAAATTTTTACATTTTCTTACCACAAGGGGTGCAGCAAATAATGCTCTACATAACAGGCGATACACACGGAAATATTCACTGTTTTGACCGCTCAAGAACGAAAATGATTAAAAAATACGATTCGCT
>JAUZPX010000038.1 GCA_030705695.1 Bacillota bacterium | reverse complement strand
TATGCGCCTAAACGCATTGTGCCGCCTTTCACAACTACGCCGAGTTGCTCTTCCATTAAATCTATGACTTTATGCTCAGATGCTTCAGAGAATTCGCCTGAATTAGCGTCTTCAAAGTCAAGTACGGCACGAGCAAATTCAATAACCGCTGTCTGCATTCCCAAACAAATTCCAAAATAAGGAATATTGTTTTCTCTTGCGTATTTTGCAGCTGTAATTTTTCCTTCAATACCTCTGTCACCAAAACCTCCAGGTACAAGAATCCCGTCGACATTACATAAAAGCTCATCAACTGTATATTCGGTGACAAGTTCGGCGTCTACCCAGTCGATATCAACATGAACGGCATTTTCATAGCCGGCATGGTTAAGCGCTTCGGCTACCGAAAGATATGCATCGTGAAGAGCCACATATTTTCCAACCAGAGCAATTCTTACGTGGCCTTCTCTTGACTCGATTCTGCTGAGCATTTCTTTCCAGTTACTCATATCGCCAACTTTTTTCTCGAGGTTGAGTTCACGGCATACGATATCGCAGAAGTTGTTTTCTTCGAGCATCATTGGTGCTTGATACAGCACAGGCAGAGTGATATTTTCAATAACGCAATCAGGCTTTACGTTGCAGAAAAGCGAGATTTTATTGAAAATTGATTTATCAATCGGTTCATCGCAGCGGCAAACGATAATATCGGGATTAATTCCCATCGCACGAAGTTCTTTAACGCTGTGTTGAGTCGGTTTTGATTTATGCTCACCCGAGCTTTTTATGTAAGGAACGAGTGTTACATGAATAAAAATGCAGTTTCCTTTGCCGACTTCAAGTGAAACCTGACGAATAGCTTCAAGATACGGTTGGCTTTCAATATCACCAGTAGTACCGCCGATTTCGGTAATGACAACATCGGCTTCGGATTTTTGACCGACGCTGTAAATAAACGATTTAATCTCGTTGGTAATATGAGGAATTACCTGTACGGTTTGCCCGAGATAATCGCCGTTTCTCTCTTTCTCAAGTACATTTGAGTAGACTTTTCCTGTAGTAAGATTAGAGAACTTATTTAAATTTTCGTCAATAAAGCGTTCATAGTGACCTAAGTCCAAATCGGTTTCAGCGCCGTCTTCAGTAACGAAAACCTCACCGTGCTGATACGGACTCATAGTACCCGGGTCAACATTGATATACGGGTCAAGCTTTTGTGCAGCAATCTTCAGCCCACGAGATTTTAATAAACGTCCCAAAGATGCCGCTGTGATGCCTTTTCCTAATCCTGAAACGACTCCGCCTGTTACGAAAATGTATTTTGTCATCAGAGACTCAAACCCTTTCCGGCTCATATGTTATGAAAGTTCATCTTATTTGAGCCGAATAAGATGAAAAACAGTATTTTCTGTCATTTAAAATTATTTTAATTATAAAACTAATTGCATTAAAATACAACTGCACCGTCAAAAAGATTTTCTGCATTTCCTGTGAGGTAGACTGTTTCATCTGTATAGCGAACGATTAAATCTCCGCCGACAAGCTTGACTTTTATATCGATGTCCTTTTTGCAGAATCCGTTTTCAACTGCTGCAACCGCTACAGCGCATGCACCTGTACCGCATGCCCATGTTTCACCGCTGCCACGCTCCCAAACACGCATTTTAATGGTGCGGTCATCAAGCATCTGCGCAAATTCAGCATTGATTCTTTCAGGGAAAAGTTCATTTTCTTCAAAGATTGGACCAATTGCATCGATATCAAGCGTTTCAACGCTTTTGGTGAACACAACGCAATGTGGGTTTCCGACCGAAACACATGTGATATTATAATCGTTTCCGCCTATTTTAACAGGCTCGTTAATGATTTTATCTTTGTTAATATTTACAGGGATGTCTTTCGGGTTTAAGCTGACTTTGCCCATATCAACCTGAACAAATTTAACTTCACCGTCGTATTTGATAACCCTGAGTTTTTTGATACCGCTTGCGGTTTCAATGCGGATTGATTCACGCTCAGTATCTACCATATTATGGTCAAATAAATATTTACCCACGCAGCGCAAGCCGTTGCCGCAAAGTTTCCCTTCAGAGCCGTCACGGTTATACATTGACATTTTGGCGTCAGCAACGTTGCTTTCACTTATTAATATAATACCGTCGCCGCCGATTCCGTAGTGTCTGTCGGAAAGTCGTACGCTTAGGCCTTCGGGGTTATCAATATTTTGGTCAAAACAATTAAAGTAAATATAATCGTTGCCTGTTGTCTGCATTTTTGTAAAGTACAAGCGTTTTTTCTCGGTACGCATATTGTTGATATCAACAAGCTCTGTACTGAATTCCGAATAGCGGCTTTTCAAGCAGTCTGCAAGAGCATTTGCAGTATCGATTGAAGTAAGGCAAGGAATATTCCGCTCAACTGTTTTTCTGCGGATTTTTACACTGTCTCTTGACGGGATTCTTCCTTTTGAAGAAGTCGAGATTACATAATTGACTTTTCCGCTTTCAATAAGAGTTAAAGTATTTTCATCTGCTTCATGAATTTTATTTACAGCCGTGGCTTCTACTCCATAGTCGTTTAAAAGCTTGGCAGTACCTGAAGTCGCATAGATTCTAAAGCCCATGTCGGCGTATTTTTTTGCAAGGTCGCAAACTTCGCTTTTATCACTGTCACGAACAGTGATAAGCACGCCGCCCTTTTTCTTCATTTTATATCCAGCTGCTATAAGTCCTTTATACAATGCTTCTTCAAGTGTGCCTGCAATACCGAGAACTTCGCCTGTGGATTTCATCTCGGGGCCGAGATGATTATCGACATTTATAAGTTTTTCAAATGAGAACACAGGAACCTTTACAGCAACATAGCATGATTTTTTATATAGCCCAGTTCCGTAACCCATGTCTTTGAGTTTTTCGCCGAGCATTGCACGGGTTGCCAAATCAACCATAGGAACGCCCGTAACCTTGCTGATGTATGGAATTGTTCTTGAAGAACGAGGGTTTACCTCAATAACGTAAAGGTCATCGCGATAAATTAAGTATTGAATATTGACAAGCCCTTTTGTATTAAGTGATATTGCCAGATTCTTTGAGCTTTCAACAATTTTTTCAGTCATTTTATCGTTGATGTTCCATGCAGGATATACAGCAATAGAGTCACCTGAGTGAATGCCGGCACGTTCAATGTGCTCCATGATTCCGGGGATCAAAATTTCCTCGCCATCGCATATAGCGTCAACTTCAATTTCTTTGCCCATTAAATATTTATCTATAAGCACAGGGTTTGTAATATTTTGTGCAAGGATAATGTCCATGTATTCGTCAACGTCGTCCTCGCTGAATGCGATAATCATGTTTTGTCCGCCAAGCACATATGAGGGACGCAGCAAAACAGGATAACCGATTTCGCTTGCAACTTTTAAAGCTTCCTGCTTTGTCATGATTGTCTGTCCGACAGGACGTTTAATATTGTGCTTTTCAAGAAGTTCATCAAAACGTTCACGGTCCTCTGCCATGTCAATGCTGTCGGCAGAAGTTCCGAGGATATTTACGCCATTATCGCTTAGGAATTTTGTAAGCTTAATAGCTGTTTGACCTCCGAATGCTACAACTACACCGAATGGTTTCTCTGTTTCGATAATGCCCATAACGTCTTCATTTGTAAGCGGTTCAAAATACAGACGGTCGGAGGTGTCAAAATCGGTTGATACCGTTTCAGGGTTGTTATTAACGATAACGACATCATAGCCTTTGCGTTTAAGTGCCCATACGCAATGTACTGAAGCATAGTCGAATTCAATACCCTGACCAATTCTGATTGGTCCCGAACCGAATACGATAACTGTTTTATTGCCTGTTGGATTATTGTTTATAAATTCAAGTGCTTCGTTTTCTTCGTCAAACGTCGAGTAGAAATAAGGTGTTTGTGCCGCAAATTCAGCTGCACAGGTGTCAACCATTTTGTAGACAGGCAGCAGCTTGTTCTTGATTTTTTTACCACTTGTTTCTTCAATAACTTTATCAAGATAACCGAGTTTCTTTGCTCTTTTATAAAGCTCGTCGGTAAGCTCGCTGTTTTCAAGTTCTTTTTCCATGTTGACAAGAATTAAAAGTTTATTTAAAAACCACTCGTCAATCATATTAATTTCGTGAATTTTCTCAGGTGAGATACCACGTTTTAGCGCTTCATACACACAGAAAATACGCTCGTCATCACAGACACTCAACTTGTCAAGAATTTCTTTGTCGCTCATTTTTATGAATTTCGGGTGATTCAGCGTGTTCCGTGAGATCTCAGCGCCTCGAACGGATTTCATTATAGCTTGTTCAAATGTCGGAGCAATAGACATGACTTCGCCCGTTGCCTTCATCTGTGTTCCTAAAAGACGCTTTGCATAAACAAATTTATCAAACGGCCATTTCGGGAATTTTACGACAACATAGTCGAGAGCAGGCTCAAAGCATGCATAAGTTGTGCCTGTAACGGCATTTTTGATTTCATCGAGAGTAAAGCCGATAGCGATTTTTGCGGCAACCTTTGCGATAGGGTAACCTGTAGCTTTTGAGGCAAGTGCCGAAGAACGAGATACCCTTGGGTTAACTTCAATAACCGCATATTCAAAAGATTCTGGATGTAAAGCAAACTGGCAATTACATCCGCCCTCAACTTCGAGCGCAGTAATAATATTTAGTGCTGCCGTTCTGAGCATTTGATATTCTTTATCTGAAAGTGTAACGGCAGGAGCAATAACGATGCTATCGCCTGTGTGAACGCCAACAGGGTCAAAGTTTTCCATAGAGCAGACTGTAATTACGTTTGCTTTGCTGTCACGAATAACTTCAAATTCAATTTCTTTCCAGCCTGAAATACATTTTTCAACAAGCACCTGTGTTATAGGGGAAAGAGCCAAACCGTTGCTTGTTATTTCGATGAGTTGTTCTTCATTATCGACAATTCCGCCGCCTGTACCGCCAAGAGTAAAAGCAGGGCGAATAATCAGCGGATAGCCGATTTCGTTTGCAAATTCAATTGCAGATTCAACGTCATAAACGACTTTTGAGGGAATGCATGGCTGGCCGATGCTCTCCATGGTATCTTTAAAAAGCTGACGATCTTCGGCTTTGTCGATAGTTTCGGGTCTAGCTCCCAATAACTGAACATTGTTTTTTGCCAAAAAGCCTTCTTTTGCAAGCTGCATAGAAAGTGTTAAGCCTGTCTGACCGCCTAAAGTAGAAAGCAGGCTGTCGGGCTTTTCTTTTTCAATAATCCGCTTTACGGTTTCAAGTGTAAGCGGCTCAATATATATTTTATCCGCCATTGCGTTGTCGGTCATAATGGTGGCGGGGTTTGAGTTTATTAAAATAACTTCAAGACCCTCTTCTTTAAGCGCACGGCAGGCTTGGGTGCCTGCATAGTCGAATTCAGCAGCTTGACCGATAACGATAGGTCCTGAGCCGATGACCAAAACTCGCTTAATTCCTTGTTTTAAAGGCATACAAAAACATCCTTTCACACGTCGTGTATAGTAAAATCCTCTATCATTTATTCATGCTCAAAGCATTACTCTGTTTCAAATTGAATGCTTGTCCGATTTTTTAGTTAAATTAGAGGATTAGTTCATCATATCAATGAATTTATCAAACAAAAAGCCTGTATCTAACGGACCGCCGCATGCCTCGGGGTGGAATTGCACAGAAAATGCAGGCATATTTGTATATTTAATTCCTTCGACTGTTCCGTCGTTAGCGTTTGTGAAGCTGGCTTTGGCGTTGCTTGGCAGACTTTCTTTAACAACCGCATAACCGTGATTCTGGCTTGTGATATAAACTCTGCCTGTTTCGGTTTCTGATGCAGGCTGATTGGCTCCACGGTGGCCGTATTTTAGTTTTTCAGTCTTAGCGCCCTGAGAAAGTGCAAGAAGCTGATGCCCAAGGCAAATTCCGAACATCGGGATTTTTGCTCCTGCAAGCTTTTTGATTTGCTCGATAAGCAAAACATTTTCCGCAGGATCTCCCGGGCCGTTTGAAAGCATAACTCCGTCCGGCTTTAATGTGAGGATTTCGTTAGCTGAAATTGTTGACGGTACAATCGTTACATTGCAGTTGCGCTTTAACAGGCAGTTTTGGATGCCGTTTTTTGCGCCGAAATCCCATAATACAACGTTATGCTCGGGATTTTCAGCTTTGAAGATTTTTGTTTCTTTTCTGCTTACAGACTTTACTGCGTCTTTTACCGTATATTTCTGAATCGCCTTAAGCTTTTCTTCAATTTTTTCGTCGCTGTAAGTAATTGTTGCGTTCATTACACCGTATTCACGAACAATTCTTGTAAGTGCACGTGTATCGATGCCATATAGTCCGGGGATTTTATTTTGCTTTAAAAAAGTGTCAAGATCACCCTCACTGCGAAAGTTTGAAGGCTCTTGACACCAATCTCTTACAATATATGCTTTCATCGCCGGCGAATGGCTTTCAAAGTCCGATGGAATAACGCCGTAATTGCCGATTAATGGAAACGTCTGAACGACGATCTGGCCGTAGTAGCTCGGATCGGTGAGAGTTTCAAGATAACCGGTCATGGCAGTTGTAAAAACGAGTTCGCCGATAGTTTCGGCTTCTGCGCCAAAACTCTTGCCCTTAAAAACTATTCCGTTTTGAAGCAAGAGATATGCTGTTTTACTCATTCAATCAACATCCTTTCGTAAAATCCTTAAATCATATCATTAACTGTATTCATATCCTTTATATTTTAATTGTTTTTAGAGTAAAAATCAACATATTTTACATCGGTTTTTATAAAAATTTAAATTTTGTCGAAATATACAAAAGCCTGGCTATAACATTGAATAATTAATTTAAATTAAGCTATTTAATATTAACGATATAACAAAAATTTCAAAATAAAATTGAAATTTTCGGTGGTTTCATTGTTTTGTCGGCAAATCTCTTGCTTATTCGCATTTTCATAGTTATAATGATTAAGTGCAAATTAAAAATTTGGTTATTTTTTTATTGAAAGGAGAACTTTTAAATGAATTATTCCCATGAAGTGGAAAATATGTGCGTTGTCACAAAAGGACCTCATCATGGCCCGGCTCCAATTCCCGAAGAAGGAAAATGGGTCAAGGCATATGATATTAAAGACATTTCTGGTCTTTCACACGGAATTGGCTGGTGTGCACCTCAACAGGGAGCTTGCAAGCTGACTTTAAATGTTAAAAACGGAATCGTGGAGGAAGCACTCGTTGAAACTATCGGTTGCTCAGGTATGACTCATTCGGCCGCTATGGCAGCTGAAATTTTACCGAGCAAAACCCTTCTCGAGTGTCTTAATACAGACCTTGTTTGCGATGCAATCAACGTTGCAATGAGGAATATTTTTGAGCAACTGGCTTACGGCAGAAGCCAAACAGCATTTTCCGAGGACGGCTTGCCAATCGGTGCAGGACTTGAGGATCTCGGTAAAGGACTTCGTTCACAGGTTGGTACAATGTACAGCACAAACGCTAAGGGCGTACGTTTTATGGAGATGGCTGAAGGTTATGTTCTTAAAACTGCTCTCGACGAGAATAATGAAGTCATTGGTTATCAATTCGTTAAATTGGGCAAAATGCTTGAGGATATCCGCCATGGTGTTAACCCTGACGAAGCATACAAGAAAAACATCGGTCAGTACGGCCGTTTTGACAATGCGGCAAAGTACATAGATCCGCGTGAAGAATAAGGGAGGGAGGTTTCATTATGGCTAACAATGTAACTTTTGAAGGAAAAGACAGAAGAATGGCGAAAATCGAGAAATGCCTTGCAGAGTACGGTATCGAAAGCCTCGAAGCCGCCAAAGAACTTTGCATAAGCAAGGGCTTTGATCCCGATCAGATCGTAAAAGAAGTTCAACCGATCGCATTTGAAAACGCATCTTGGGCATATATTCTCGGATGTGCTGTTGCAATTAAGAAAAACGTAAAGTCAGCTGCCGAAGCTGCCGAAGCAATCGGTATCGGACTTGAAGCTTTCTGTATTCCGGGATCTGTTGCCGAGCAGAGAAACGTAGGACTCGGTCACGGAAACCTCGGCGCTATGCTTCTTAGAGATGAGACAAGCTGCTTTGCATTTTTGGCAGGACACGAGAGTTTTGCAGCGGCAGAGGGTGCTATTGGTATTGCACGTACTGCAAATAAAGCAAGGAAACAACCCCTTAAAGTTATTTTAAACGGTCTTGGCAAAGACGCTGCTTATATCATTTCAAGAGTAAACGGCTTTACATATGTTAAGACACAGTATGATTATTTCACAGGTGAGCTTAACATTGTTGAAGAAAGAGCATTCTCCGACGGTGAGCGTGCTGCAGTTCGCTGCTACGGTGCCGACGATGTCCGTGAGGGCGTTGCAATTATGGCTCGTGAGGGTGTTGACGTTTCCATTACAGGTAACTCTACAAACCCAACTCGCTTCCAGCACCTTGTTGCAGGTACATATAAAAAATGGGCGCTTGAAAACGGCAAGAAATACTTCTCGGTTGCAAGCGGCGGCGGTACAGGCCGTACTCTTCATCCTGATAACATGGGTGCAGGTCCTGCTTCTTACGGACTTACAGATTCTATGGGCCGTATGCATGGCGATGCACAGTTTGCAGGTTCATCTTCAGTTCCTGCTCACGTCGAGATGATGGGACTTATCGGCATGGGCAACAACCCGATGGTCGGAGCTACAGTTGCATGTGCTGTTGCAGTTTATGAGGCTCTTAAGGGCTAAAATTGAATTATTTTATTTATAAATCCCCACTTTCAATAAAAAGTGGGGATTTTCATTTTTAATTGACTCATTACTACCCATATTCATTCGTACTTGTACTCACAGGGCTTTTTAATGTTTTACGCTCCTTTTTAAACAACCCTAGTTATGATCTTAGTAATAATATCATCCACGCGGGTGCTGTCTGAATGCATCATTTTTGCTGCGCTACCCAATTGTTCAGATGTAATGTGCGTGTAGGCTTGTATTTCTCAAGTGACTTGTGTCCAAGCATTTACTGAATAATGTGTTCCACAACGCCAGTCCCTCTAAGGCTGGATGCGAACGTATGCCGTAGTGACAAGAAATCTTGTAATCAGTTATTTACTATATTTTTAAAAAAATGTAGTAAATACTATTGACAATAAAACTTGGCATGGTATACTAATGATGCCAATAAAACTTGGCAAAAACATTTGGAGGCATAAATATGAACAAAGAAAATATTCTGGCTAAAAGCAGAAACGAAAACAAAGACATGGACGTATATGAAAAGGAAGTATTAAAAGAAGCAGGAAACGTAGGTGCCATAGTAGCAGCTGTTTTGTGCGGCATATTTTTTGCAATTCAAATATTTCTCAGAAAGGAAACGAACTGGGGCTTGTGGGCAATATTCTTTTCTATTCAAGCGGCAGTATTTACGGTAAAAGCCATAAGAATGAAGCGAAAGCATGAGATAGTTGTATCGATTATCTATATCGCCGCCACGCTGGCGATGTCTGCTATGTATATTTATAGTCTGATTGTTTCTTCAACAATACGTTAAGGAGCTACTATGGAAGAGGGATTGTTGCTAAAAAACTGCTTAAAAGAAGCGAGAACGGAAAAGAATTTATCACAGTCACAATTGGCAGAGCTGGTTGGTGTTTCAAGAAATACCATCAGTTCAATTGAGACGGGACAGTTTAATCCAACAGCAAAATTGGCATTGATTCTGTGCATTGCTTTGGATAAACAGTTTGAGGAGCTGTTTTACTTCGATTGACATAGCGAGACAAGTCTTAATTATATTTCACTCGGAAATTAAAACCCGGCATCAATCCGTTTCCATCGGGAGATAACGGAAGGTGCCGGATAGATAAAAATAACCCCGCTGATTTTCAGCGGGGTTTAACTTTAGCTTAAAAAATGAGCTTTTTTGTTCATGTTTATTGCCCATAAGTAAAACGGCAGACCCAGTACTAGAAGTACGGCGGCTTCACCAATCGCAACACAAATTGCGTTGGAAATGAAAGTTATCTTGCCAAATAATCCTGGAATTCCGAAAAAAGTCAGCTCATATCCGACGATTATTCCGTTAAAAATGGCAGGCATTAATGCGGCGAAGATCGGGATTTTAAAAACTTTGACATTTCGAAGCCAATACATTGAAACGGCAGCTAAAAGTGTTGCCAGAGTACCTAGCCACCAGTCAAACGGCAGAGCGCCTGCATTGCCTATATTAAATACAAAGCATCCGATTGTAAGCCCTGGAATAGCTGCGGGAGTGAGCAGTGCAAGCATCATAAGAGCTTCTGACGCACGAAACTGGATTACAAACGATGTGGTACCAGGAAGCAGAAAGCCTTGTGCGTAGGTAAGTGCTGCATACAATGTTGCAATAACAGCGGACTGTGTAATAAACATTACACGTTTGTTTTGGTTCATATTCAATTCCTCCGTAGTTTTGTTCTATAGTTATTTAACTATAAGTCAGGATTTTGCGAACTGACCTGTGCAAATGAAAGATTTCAGCACTTTTTGAATTATAAAATATAAGCTGTACTTATGCAAGTGTTTTTATAAACTTGCGTATTTATTTCCAAATAATAAAAATAAATAGTTAAATAACGTGAAAATGGTTGCAAAAATCAAAATAATATGGTAAAATACATGAAGTTATGTTGAGTAGGCTAAGGAGTGGGAATTAACCCGCTCCTTTGTTTGTACTTTGGAGGAAAGTTTATGCCGTCTAAAAACCACGGAGGTAATACTGCAAAAACAGTTTCAGAGCTTATTATGCCTGTAATCAGTGATATGGGGCTTAGCCTTTGGGATGTTCGTTTTCTAAAAGAAGGAGCCGATTGGTTTCTGCGTGTATATATCGATAAAGATAATGGCATAAACATTGAAGACTGTGAAGCGGTCAGCCGTGCTATTGACACTTTGCTTGACGAAGCCGACCCGATTTCTCAAAGCTATTGCCTTGAGGTTTGTTCTCCCGGTATTGAGCGTGAGCTTTTGAAAGATGAACATTTTGAAGCATTTTTAGAAAGCGGCGTACTTATTAAAATGATTCGTCCTCTTGAAAAAGTTGGCAAAGAATTCAAAGGTATTTTAAAAAGTGCTGATAAAAGCAATATAACAGTTATGGTTGAAGATTACGGTGATATTATAATACCAAAAAAAGATACTGTATACGTTAAATTAGATGATTTTGATGCTTAATTATTTAGTATAAAAATTAATATATAAAAACACATAGAGAGGCTGATTACCAAAATGAATAACAATGAACTGTTTGAGGCACTTTCCCTTTTAGAAAAAGAAAGAGGGATTCCGGTTGATTACATGGTTATGCAAATTAAAAAGGCGATTCTTATTGCTTGCAAAAACACATACGGCGGTAACGATGACGCTTTGATTGTAATGAATCCGAAAAACGGTGCTTTTGAGGTGTATTTACAGAAAACAGTTGTAGATATAGTTGAGGATTCATTCAGAGAAATTACTTTGGAGCAAGCCAGAGAAATTGATGCAAATGCAGCAGTTGGAGAAAAAGTCGGAATTGAGTTAGAGCCAAAACAATTCGGACGCATTGCAGTTCAGACCGCAAGAAGTATAATTCGCCAGGGTATTAGAGATGGCGAAAGAGACCAGATGCTTATGGAATTCCAAAGTAAACAGCACGAGCTTGTATCTGCACTGATTGAGCGTGTAGATAACAAAACAGGCAATGCAACAATTAAAATTGGTAAAGCAGAAGCTATACTTACAAAATCCGAACAAGTTGGTAATGAACATCTCCGTGAAGGCGATCATATAAAAGTATATATAGTTGATGTTAAAGAGAGCGAAAAAGGACCGAAAGCCGTAATATCAAGAACTCATCCCGATTTTGTAAAGCGTCTTTTTGAAACTGAAGTCCCTGAGATTTTCGACGGCACAGTCGAGATTAAATCAGTATCCCGTGAAGCAGGTTCAAGAACAAAGCTTGCCGTTTGCAGCCGTGACAATGAGGTTGATGCCGTAGGTGCCTGTATCGGTACAAGAGGAGCCAGAGTTACAACAATTGTTGATGAATTGGGCGGCGAGAAAATTGATGTTATCGAGTATTCGGATGATCCGAAGAAATTTATTGCTGCATCTCTTTCGCCTGCAAATGTTACAGATGTTGTCTTGGGTGAAGAAGGCACAAGAAGCTGTACAGTAACTGTTCCAGATACACAGCTCTCTTTGGCTATCGGCAATAAAGGACAAAATGCACGTTTGGCCGCAAAACTTACCGGATATAAAATTGATATTCGTCCTGAAAGCGGATTTTTCGGAGAAGAGTAATCAGTTTATTGTTTACTAAGCTATATAGAAGTTAGGAAACCAATCGGAAAAGAGGGATCAACTTGCTTAGAAAAAAAATACCGTTGCGGAGATGCTTAGGTTGCAATGAAATGAAACCGAAAAAAGAACTAATCCGTATTGTAAAAACAGCTGAAGAATTGTCAGAGCGTTGTATAATTCTTGGCGAAGAAGGAAAGATCACTCTTGATTTGACAGGAAAAAAACCGGGAAGAGGTGCGTATATCTGCAATAATATTAATTGTTTTAAAGCTATGCGCAAAGCTAAAAGATTGGATAGGGCATTTAATTGTAAGGTGCCTGATGAAGTGTATGATCTGCTGGAAGCGGAGGTCGCAAATAATGAACAATAAAATCCTCTCGTTTTTGGGGATTTGTAAACGTGCCGGACGACTCACCATCGGTAACGATGCGGTGATTAAATGCATTGAAACACGTCAATCCAAACTAATTATAGTTGCTAACGATATTTCGCAAAAAACAGAAAAAGGTATTATTAGTGTTTGCGAAATGTATAAAATAAATATCCTGAGGCTGCAAAGCTCAAAAGATGACCTCAGCATGGCACTTGGCAAATATTCGGCAGTGATTTCGGTAAATGACGAAGGATTTGCAAAAAAACTTTCAAAAATGATTGCCGAAACGAACAAGGAGGAAAATTCTATATGATGATGAAATACAAGCTTTCCGAGGTGGCCAAGGATTTTGGTGTTAACCCTAAGGAAATAATTGAGCTTTTGCAGAATACGCTTGATATTGCAAAGAAAAGCACAACAGCTCTTAATGAGGAAGAGCTGAATATAATTTTCGATTATTTAACACAGAAAAATTCTGTCGAAACCCTCGACGCTTATTTTGCAATCCGTGACAAAGCAATAGAAAAATTCGAAGCTGAAAAAGAACAGCGTGAAATTGAAGCTGCCAAAAAGGCAGAAGAAGAAAAAATTGCGGCACAAAAAGCCAAAGAAGAACTTGCTGCGGCTACAAAAGGTCAAAAACCTGCCGACAATAAGCCAAAACCAACTGCTCCAAAACAGAATATGGTAGACAAAAGACCGCAGAATATTGTGCGTCCTGCCGTTAATCCCGGCTCAGCACAGCCAAAAGAACCTCAAGGCGAAATTACACGCAATACTGGGCGTGTCATAGATACACGTGCAGCGGTTGTTAATATAGATAAATACAATGAGAAATATGACCGTTTGGCAAGCGAAAAGGTTAAAACCGAGAATACTGTCAATAAACAAAAAATCACACAACGTTCCCAACAAAGAGGAAAGCCGAGAAGTGCTAAGAGAGAGACAGAATCAGAGCGTTTAAAGCGTATTGCTTTAGAGCGTAAAACCAAGCCGATTACCGTTACTATCCCAGA
The DNA here is from genome assembly GCA_030705695.1 of Bacillota bacterium. GTDB lineage: Bacteria > Bacillota > Clostridia > Oscillospirales > Acutalibacteraceae > JAUZPX01. The sequence continues at coordinate 3,557 of JAUZPX010000038.1, read as the reverse complement.
AGAAATCACGGTTTCGGAACTGGCACTCCGCTTAAAGGCAACTGCCGCCGAAGTTGTGAAAAAATTGTTTATCATGGGTACTATGGTTACTGTTAACGATGTGATTGATTTCGATACAGCTTCGCTGGTTGCCATGGAATTCCATGCTAAAGTTGAAAAAGAAGTCGTAGTAACTATAGAAGAACGCATTATTGACGACAGTGAAGATGAAGATACAAATTTAGTTGATCGTGCTCCTGTTGTAGTTGTAATGGGTCACGTTGACCACGGAAAAACATCAATTCTCGATGCTATTCGCAACGCAAATGTCACAGCAGGCGAAGCAGGAGGAATTACTCAGCATATTGGCGCATATCGTGTACAAATTAATGGTAGAGACATTACTTTCCTTGATACACCAGGACACGAAGCGTTTACAACTATGCGTGCACGCGGCGCTCAGGTGACGGATATCGCAATTCTTGTTGTTGCCGCTGATGACGGTATAATGCCGCAAACGGTGGAAGCTATCAATCATGCAAAAGCCGCAGGCGTTTCTATTATTGTTGCTATAAATAAGATCGACAAAGACGGCGCAAATGTAGAGCAAGTTAAACAGCAACTTACAGAATATGAAATTGTTCCCGAGGAATGGGGCGGCGATGTTCCTTGTATGCCTGTTTCGGCAAAGACAAAACAAGGTTTGCAAGAACTTTTGGAAATGATTATTTTGGTATCCGATATGAAAGAGCCAAAAGCAAACCCTGACAGAGCCGCAAAAGGAACTGTTATTGAAGCAAGACTCGATAAAGGCAGAGGTCCTATTGCTACAGTGCTTGTACAAAACGGTACGCTCAATGTCGGAGATATTATTGTTGCAGGCACTTCCGTTGGACGTGTAAGAGCAATGATGGACGACAAAGGCGAGCGTGTGGAATCGGCTGGACCATCTGTGCCTGTTGAAATTACTGGGCTTGACGATGCACCGGCAGGCGGAGATATCTTTAATGCCGTTTCAGATGAGCGCCTTGCAAGGGAGCTCGTCGAACAGAGAAAGAACAAGCAGCGTGAGGATGTTTTCAGTCTACAGACAAAAGTTACGCTTGATAATTTATTCGACCAGATGCAACAGGGCGAGATGAAAGAACTGAAAATCATTATTAAAGCCGATGTTCAAGGCTCTGTGGAAGCTGTTCGTCAGTCTCTTCAAAAAATTCAAAACGAAGAAATCAGAGTAAATATTATACATGGCGGTGTTGGTGCAATTAATGAATCCGATGTTATGCTTGCAAATGCGTCAAACGCAATTATTGTCGGATTCAATGTTAGACCTGATCCGGTGGCTGAAGAAAGCAGCGCAATTAATGGCGTTGATATTCGCCTTTATCGCATTATTTACGATTGCATTGCCGAGATTGAATCTGCAATGAAAGGCATGCAGGCACCAAAGACAAGAGAAGTTGTTCTTGGCCGTGCAGAATGCCGCAATATTATTAAAATTAAAAGCATTGGTAATATCGCAGGCTGCTATGTACAAAGCGGAAAGATCGTCAGAAATGCAAGCATTCGTGTTGTACGTGACGGCGTTGTTATTACTGAAGACAAAATGTCTTCTTTACAGCGCTTTAAAGATTCAGTAAAAGAAGTTGCAACAGGTTATGAATGCGGAATCGGTCTTGAGCATTTCAACGACTTCAAAGAGGGCGATGTTTTTGAGGCGTTTATTATTGAAGAATATAGGGAAGTATAAATTTAACTTCATAAAAAACAGAGGATAAAAAAATGGGCGGACATAGAATCGACAGAACAACCGAAGACATTATGCGTGAGCTTACTGCAATTTTGCGTGAGCTTAAAGATCCTCGAGTAAATAATGGGCTTATCAGCATTGTACGTGTAGAGGTCACAAATGATTTTTCCTATTGTACAGTTTTTATAAGTGCCATGGAGGGAAAAGAAAAGGCTGTTGAAGCTGTAAAGGGCTTGAAATCCGCAGCAGGATTTATTCGGCGTGAATTGGGAATCAGACTTAGTTTGCGTCATGTACCTGCGCTGATTTTTGAAGCAACTGATTCAATAGAATACAGTGCCAATATAATGAGAATTTTAAATGGTCTTGACAGCAAGGGGGATAAAAATGATCAACAGAAGTAAAGCGGTAGATCTCCTCCGCAACAATAATAATTTTTCGATATTAACACATAAATCGCCGGACGGTGATACGTTAGGCTCTGCTTATGCATTGTGCCACATTTTGCAGGACATAGGGAAAAATGCCCGTGTACTTGTTTGTGGCGAGATGCCGAAACGTTATGATTATTTACGTGAAAATATTATTGAAAACGACTTCCTGGAAGAATATATCGTAAGTGTTGATATTGCTGCCGACAGCCTTTTGGGGCAGCTCGAATCTTATATTGGTAAAATCAATCTTTGTATTGATCACCATCCATCAAATACGCTTACAGCCGATAACATTCTTATTGAAGGCGATTCCGCAGCTACAGCTGAGATTATTTATGAACTCGCAAAGTTATTGGGTGTTAAGATAACAAAAGATATTGCAAAATGCATTTTTACAGGAGTTACTACAGATACAGGTTGCTTTAGATTTGCAAACACCACAGCAAAGACCCACAGGGTTGCGGCAGATATGATTGACGCAGGCTGTGACGGTACATATATAAACAGAGTTATGTTTGACACTAAATCACGTTCAAGATTGGAAATTGAGCGCATGGCACGTGAAACCATGAAGTTTTTTGTTGACGGTCAATGTGCTGTAATTTATACAACTCTTGAAATGATTGAAAAAGCCAATGCCATTGATGATGATATGGAAGGTATTTCATCAATTCCAAGGCAAGTTGAAGGCGTGAGCGTTGGTATAACCATGCGAGAGCAAGAGGACGGCTCGTATAAAGTTTCAGTCAGAACGTCAGATGGGGTAAATGCTTCGCAAATCTGTCAAAAATTTGACGGCGGCGGACATCAAGGTGCTGCCGGTTGTACTGTTGAAGGCGGTCTTGAAGAAGCAAGAGCAAAATTGGTTGCCGCAGCTGAAGAAATAATAAAAAATAACAAATAATCGGACAAGATATGAACGGAATAATAATTATTGATAAGCCGCAGGACTTCACCTCATTTGATGTGGTGGCTGTCATGCGGCGTCTCACTAAACAAAAGAAAATAGGTCATATGGGTACGCTTGATCCCATGGCAACAGGCGTATTACCGATTCTTCTGGGAAACGCCACAAAAGCGCAAAATTTTATAACGGATCACGACAAAGAATATATAGCCGGGTTTCAGTTAGGGATTACGACCGATACTTTGGATATTACGGGAAAAGAACAAAGCAGATGTAAGCCAAGCGTAACAAAAAAACAAATGCAGGAAGTTCTGATAGCTTTTTTAGGCGAAATTACGCAGGTTCCCCCGATGTTTTCAGCTATTCAAAAAAATGGACAACGTCTTTATGATCTTGCAAGGCAGGGAATAGTTGTCGAACGTGATGCCCGATTTGTTACAATATATGAATCGGAACTTCTTGATTTTGATGAATTGGCTTTTTCGGG
>JAUZPX010000037.1 GCA_030705695.1 Bacillota bacterium | reverse complement strand
TGTCTTCTTTTCTTTTTCATTTTTGATGGTTGCTCATGCCGCAGGTATACCAGGTTTACCTGTTGATGTTGGTAATCACAATTCTTATCATGGAGGAAGCGGCGGAAGCCACAGCTTGGGTGGAAGCGGTGGCAGCCATAGTTCTTCTGGAGGTGGCTTTTTCTTTTTTGGCGGCGGTGGCGGTACCGGATCGGCGCTGGATATTGTAATTGCAATTATAATTGTTGCTATAATTGTAGCTATCAATATAAAGAAAGCTAAAAACAAAGGTGGTTCAGACGGCGGTGACGACTACGGCAGTCCGATGACTGATTTTGTGAGCCAAGAAACCGAAAGTGATATTCTTAAAGAAGTTTTGGCGCATGATCCGAATTTCTCAAAAGAAAAATTCATCTCATGGAGCAAAGAAGTCTTTATTTCATTGCAAAAGGCATGGACAAAAAAAGATTGGCGGATTATTCGTCCTTTCGAGTCGGAATCGCTTTTCAGACTGCATTCTGAGCAGCTTCAGGAATATATTGACAACAAACAAACGAATCATATTGAAAATATTTGTGTTAATGCGGCACAGCTTTATAACCACTCCACAGACAATCAATATGAGTATCTTTCAGTATATATGGATGTTAGATTGATTGACTATGTCAAAGACGATGCTACAAATCAAGTGCTGAGAGGAAGTACCTCAGAGCCGTATTATATGCATTATGAACTGACATTCATGCGTTCGCTATCGTGCCTGACTAACGAGGCAAACGGTTGTAAGAGCACAACAAACTGCCCGAATTGCGGTGCACCTACCGATATTACATCGGCTGGTGAGTGTGCATATTGCCACAGCGTTATTACAACAGGCGAGCATGATTGGGTATTAAATCAGCTCGACCATGTAGATTTATAATTTTAAAATTCAACTATTTTGGAGGTATATATTCATGGGACTTATTAAAGCAGCTTTAGGGTCAGTATCAAGCGTAATGGCTGACCAATGGAAAGAGTATTTTACTATTGACGCACTTGATGTGACAACTCTTGTAAAACGTGGCTATTCACAAAAAGGCGGATCAAATACAAAAGGAAGCCAGGGCGTTATTACAAAGGGCTCTGTTATTGCCGTACCTGAAGGCTGTGCGATGCTTATTACCGATCAGGGCGGTATTTGCGAGTTCACTGCAGAATCGGGTGAATTTGTATATGACAGCTCTACTGAACCTACCTGCCTTTACGGCGGATTTGGTAAAGGTTTGGCTGAATCCTTTAAGAAATTCCAATCAAGATTTGCTATGGGCGGTTTACCGGGGAGAGATCAGCGTGTTTATTATATCAATCTAAAAGAGCTTATTGATAATAAATTCGGAACTCCTCAACCGATTTCATACCGTGACCCCAGATACCTTACTTGCTATATCCGTATGTTTGGAACGTACTCATATAAAATCAGTGATCCTATGGTATTCTTTCAGCATATTTCGGGCAATGTTGAGGATGAGTATGATCGTGAAGAGCTTGATACACAGCTTTCTTCCGAATTTATAAATGCACTTACAGTTGCCATGGTTCAATGCTCAAAGGAGTTGTCATTTGACGAGCTTCCAACAAGACAATTAGAAGTTTCGAAATACATGAACGACGCTTTAGATGAAGACTGGGGAAAACTTCGTGGACTTGAAATTGTAAATGTTGCCATTGTAAGCGTTTCTCCCGACGAAGACACTAAAATGCGTGTTGATGAATATAACCGTGCTAAAATGTTCGGTACACAGGAATACGGTGTCGGACGTATGCTTGACGCGCAGGCTACTGCACTTGAGGCAGCAGGAGCAAATGAAGGCGGCGCAATGGGAGGAATTCTCGGCGTTGGCATGATGGGTAATTTAATGAATAACATGGGTGGCGGTCAAAATATGATGGATCGTCTAAACCAGCCTGTGGCTGCTCCAACCGCACGAACTGCACCGTCTGGCGACAACTGGAAATGTTCCTGCGGTAAAGAAAATACAGGTAATTTTTGCGCAGAATGCGGAGGTAAAAAGCCTGAACCAATTGATGACAATAAGTGGATATGCGAATGCGGAGCAAAAAATCTTGGCAGATTCTGCACGGACTGCGGTAAACCGAAACCGGCAGATGTCGTATGTAAAAAGTGTGGATATAAGCCCGATAAAAATAGAATCCCGAAATTCTGCCCGGAATGCGGAGAGAAATTTTAATAACTGAATGACACTTCATGCTAATTTAATTGCGCTTACGAAAATATTATGTAAAGGAGTATTATCATTTGAAGGCTAAAAGAAAAACGCTTGGCATTTTGATTGTAGCACTGCTTATTCCGTTAGTAATATGCGGATGTAATGTTTTCAAGCAGTCCGCAGTAAACACAAATGTAAGTATGAATGATAATACTCTATCGTATTATTTTCCCCGTGACGGGCAAGATGCAGAAGGTAAACTTATAGATGTGATTAATTCCGCCAAAAGCAAGCTTGACATTGCCGCATATTCATTTACCGACACAAAAATCGGTGATGCCGTAACAGCGGCGAAGAATCGTGGGGTTGCAGTTCGGGTAATTACAGATGAGCAATGCTCAACAAATTTATATCAAAAAAAGCTGTTAAATTCTTTGAAAGACGATAACATTCCAATAAAAGACAACTCACATTCAGGGCTCATGCACTTGAAAGTAACAATCGTCGACGATTCAATATGCACAACAGGAAGCTTTAACTACACAATTTCGGCACAAAAAACGAACGATGAAGTATTGGTTGTTATCAAGAACTCCGAAACTGCAAAAGATTTTGAAAAGCAATTTGAAAGAATGTGGAATGACAAAGAAGATTTCACAGATTATTAATTCCAAAATATTAAAAACAAAATGCCTGCAAGTACACAAAAGTACTTGCAGGCTAATTTTTTCATATTTATTAGTTATTCAAAAACATAATGTTTTTTTACTGGCTTTTTTACATTCCATACGCAGGAAAGACCCTTTGGAAATATCACATAATCCCCTGACGAGAAACTAACGCTTCCGCCTTCAAACTCAACTGTGACTTCGCCCTCAAGAATGAAGCATTTTTCGCAAGAATCGTAGTACCAGTCAAACTTAGAAACACCGCATGTCCAGATAGATTTTTTCTGCATATCTGCTTTTTCAGCGTCTGTTGGTTTTCTTACAATGATCTCCACAAAATTACCTGCTTTCTTTTGTTATATATATGTAGAAAATTTAAATATTACACATTAAACCTAAACAGTACGACATCGCCGTCCTGCATGACATATTCTTTTCCCTCACTACGTACAAGCCCTTTTTCTTTAGCTGTTGCCATAGAACCGTTTTCAATAAGGTCATTATATGCGATTACTTCGGCTCTTATAAATCCACGTTCAAAATCGGTGTGGATTTTTCCGGCGGCTCCGGGAGCTTTCGTACCTTTTGTAATTGTCCAGGCTCTAACCTCCTGCTTGCCTGCTGTGAGGTATGAAATCAGTCCCAACAATTCATAGCATTTATGAATCAATCGGTCAAGTCCCGATTCTGTAAGCCCCATGTCAGAAAGGAACATATCTTTTTCTTCTTTGTCCATTTCAACGATTTCCGCTTCAACTTCGGCGCAAATTGGTAAAACGGCAGAATGTTCGCTTTCAGCAAATTCTTTTACTTTTTGAAAATATGGATTGTTTTCAATGCCGTTTGCAAAGTCTGTGTCGCTCATGTTGGCGGCATAGATTACGGGCTTGTTTGTAAGAAGCGAAACTGTAGCGAGAATCTCTTTTTCCGCTTCGGTGCATTCAACGCTTCTTGCAGCTTTGCCGTTATTCAAAGCGTCTTTAACCTGCTTGAAAAAGCTAAGCTCAACTTCATATTTTTTATCGCCCTTTAACAGTTTCTGTGTTTTGTCGATGCGTCGGTCAAGGATTTCAACGTCGGATAAAATCAGCTCGAGATTTATAGTTTCAATATCACGAATCGGGTCGATACTGCCGTCGACATGGACAATATCGTTGTTTTCAAAACAGCGGACGACATGAACGATAGCATCAACCTCACGGATGTTTGCAAGGAATTTGTTTCCCAGCCCTTCTCCTTTGGATGCACCTTTTACAAGCCCTGCAATATCGACAAACTCAATTGAGGCAGGAGTGTATTTGTCAGGTTCGTACATTTCGGCAAGCTTGTCAAGCCGTTTATCAGGAACGGCAACAACGCCGACATTTGGCTCTATCGTGCAAAACGGATAGTTTGCCGACTGTGCCCCTGCATTTGTGATTGCATTAAAAAGTGTGCTTTTTCCTACGTTAGGAAGACCTACAATGCCTAATTTCATATATTTAAAAATCCTTTCGAAAAATAGTCAAGTTAATGAATAAACAGAGATATCAAATACAATATCCCTAAAATAACAGGCTGATGCAAAATATAAATAATAAGTGCATGGCGCCCGAGAAAAGAAAGCGGTGGAAAGCGAAGCTTATAAAAACTATAAGAAAGCTTATTGTTTGTTGCAACCTGCCCTAAACAGCTGCCAAAGAAAAACAGAAAAACCCAAGGCAAAATCGGGAAATAATCGGCAGACTGAAAAGAATCGTTGAAAAACCCAAACATAAAAAAGTTATTTGTTTGATATAAAGAACTGGGAAGCGTAACCGACAAAGGACCCGCAAATCCGATATAGCCATAGCTAATATTATAGGTGATAAGAAACAAAATCGCTGTTACGAATAATCCGGATTTAAACGGAATTTTCAATTTGACTTTTTCAAGAAGCCCATACAGAATCATGCAGATTGATAACAGATTGAGTATACCGAAATAAATAGCAATATCAACATCGAATTTATTTGTTATAAAGATTGTAATTATATTAATAATAAGTGCGACAGCCAGAAGCTTAAATCCACGGATAAGATTTGAATGCGACAAATTGCATGAAAAGCCTGAAATTAAGATAAATGTTCCAGCAAAAAAAGGCTCAATCGGCGCAAAAAAATCATAAAGAATATTTCCGATCGACCAATTAAAAATATATCCTATTGTAAAGAATGCGTGGAAAAACACCATGCATAATACGCAGAAACCGCGGATTTCGTCTAGAGAATGAATTCGTTCTTTTGAAATGAAGAATCACCTGTTTCAAAAACGTTGCTCAAAGCAGCGTAATTTGTTATAATTATATCATATGGATTAAAAATACACAATTATTTTCGGAGGCAACCTTATGGAGATAATAGTTAGCAAGTCAAATGCTACGATTGAAACTACTGTAAGAGAGGATATGCTTGCTTTAAATGTCGGCAGCGGAAGTCTTAAGGTATTGGCAACACCTGCGCTTGTTGCGCTGATGGAGAAAGCATCTGCCGAGCTTGCAATTCAGTATCTTGAAGAAGGAAATACAACGGTCGGCACCTTGGTTAATTTAGAGCATATAAGCCCGACACCGCTTGGTGCAGCAATAAAAATAACATCAGATATTCAAATGCAAGAGGGCAGGCTTTTTGTTTTCTCAATAAAGGCTTTTGATGATGCGGGTCAGATTGCCATGGGAGAGCACAAACGTGTTGCCGTTTTAAGCGAAAAATTCCAAAACAAAGCAGACAATAAATTTAATTAATAAGCTATAAGCTTTTTAAACACGAATGAATACAGATTGGGTTGTATAAATTAATGAAATGTAAATATGAAACTGTTTTATTTGACTTGGACGGTACCTTGAGCCGCTCGGGTGAAGGGGTGCGTGATTGCCTTAGGCAAACCCTTTTGGATATGGGATGCCCTGAACCTGATTTAAGCGATTACAGCACGTTTATCGGACCAGAGATGATTAGTACAATTAAAAGGCTATCGGGATTCACTGACGATCGGATTTCCGAAGCGCTTGATATATATAAAACTCATTATGAAACCGTAGGAATTTATAAAAACGGAGTATATGACGGGATTAAAGAGCTTTTAACTGATTTAAAAGCATCAGGTGTGAAGCTTGCTGTTTCCTCATGTAAATATGAGCCGTTTGCAGTTGATGTTGTAAAGAATCTTGAGTTATTCGATTATTTTGATATAGTTTGCGGTTCTGTACCTGATAAAAGAAAGAGCAAAGCTGAAATAATGCTGTATGCTATAAAAGCCTTAGGCGGCAGAATAAATAGCAGTGTGCTTATCGGTGATTCTGAGTATGACCTCCATGGTGCAAAAACAGTTAATTGCGATTTTATCGGCGTTACATACGGTTACGGTAATTTGAAAACCATGAAAGCCGAAGGCGCAACGGTTTTTGCAGACAATGCCGACGACTTGCGTAAATATCTTTTCGTGGAATAATTTGTAGCGCTCTCATTTTCATGTCCTTTCGTGCATATATATGCCAACAGGGAGGGACTTAAAATGTTTGTACTGTCTTTACGATTACCGAAATTCAGAAAAGATGAAGATTCCAAATCAAAAAACATCAAACCAAAAACCCGTATGCAAAAAATTATTACGACGCTTTTCATCGTGCTTATCGTGCTTGTTTTGCTGATGTTCTGCTTGAAAATTACGGGCAATGCCGGTGTGAAAAGTACAGCGGTTACTGCTTCGGAAAGGCATTATTCGCTGAAAGCACCTGATGATGCGGCGAGAGTATCATTTTTGAATAAATTCGGTTGGAAAGTAAGTTCAAAACCAACCGAGATTACCACTGTGAAAATTCCAGAAGAATTTAATAAGGTATATGAAAATTACAATAAGATTCAGCAGCAACAGGGTCTGGATTTAAGTAAATATAAGGGAATTGAAATTACCAGATACACATATAAAGTGCTAAATTATCCTGGCGAACCTGATACTGTTAATGCCAATCTGCTAGTTTATAAGGGCTGTGTAATAGGGGGAGATATTTCTTCCGTAAGGCTTGACGGATTTATTCAAGGATTTGAGAAAACAAGCAAGCCTGAATAAATATACATTTTACTTGCAGGGAAGTGAAAAGCTTGAGCTATGAACGAATTGATAAAATATTAGCATCGCAGGGAACATTGAGCCGTGCGGATGTTAAAGCGCTTGTCAAAAACCGTGAAGTAAAATTAAACGGAAAATTTGTTGAGAAAAGCGATCAAAAAGCTGATCCTGAACATGATATTATTGAAGTGAGCGGCAAAGTTCTTAACTTTCGCCGTTATATTTATATAATGATGAACAAGCCTTCCGGGGTGCTTTCTGCTGCAAACGATAAATCGGCTAAAACAGTGATTGATTTAGTGCCAAAATCTCTTTTTCGCAACGGCTTATTTCCTGCTGGGCGTTTGGATAAAGATACCGAGGGGCTTTTAATTATCACCGATGACGGCGATTTTGCTCATCGTATGCTTTCTCCGAAACACAAAGTGTACAAGCTTTATCATGCCAAAATTAACGGGAAAATTACGCAGCAAGATATAGAATTGTTTAAAAAGGGATTGGTTCTATCTGATGGAACGCAATGCTTGCCAGCGGAACTGGAAATAGTGGAAGAAGGGGAAATCTCGGTAGTTTCTGTGAAAATCTGCGAGGGAAAGTTCCATCAAGTAAAAAAAATGCTAGCTGCAATCGGGCACGAGGTATTGTATTTGAAAAGAATTCAAATCGGTTCTTTAACACTTTTTGATAATTTGCATAGAGGAGAATGTCGTGAATTGACAAATATAGAGAAAGATTTAATTTTTTATTAGCAATTTACACTAAAAACACTTTTGTATTTTTATACCATTGATTTTATGAATAAAGAATTATTTTAATATTTAGTGAAAAAATATCTGGAAATTTATATATATTTCTGATATAGTATTTACTGACAAGTTTTATGGGTTGTTTTTTGCGGCTCGTTGCTTCAATATTAGGGGGGAAATGTATGGCAAAGGTTACTTTAAAAAACATTTATAAAATTTATGACGGAGGAGTTCAAGCAGTTACTGATTTTTGCTTGGATATAGACGATAAGGAGTTTATTATTCTTGTCGGACCTTCCGGTTGCGGAAAATCCACAACACTTCGTATGATTGCCGGGCTTGAGGATATCAGCAAAGGCGAACTATATATAGGAGATCTGTTAGCAAACGATGTAGCTCCGAAAGATCGCGATATTGCCATGGTGTTCCAAAACTATGCATTATATCCGCATATGTCTGTATATGACAATATGGCATTCGGACTTAAGCTGCGTAAAGTCAACAAAGAAGAAATTAAGCATCGTGTTGAAGAAGCTGCACGTAGCTTGGATATTTCTCATCTTCTTGAACGTAAACCAAAAGCTCTTTCGGGCGGACAAAGACAGCGTGTTGCTTTGGGACGTGCAATCGTTCGTGATCCAAAGGTTTTCCTTTTGGATGAACCGCTTTCAAACCTTGATGCAAAATTACGTGCACAGATGAGAACCGAAATCTCAAAATTACACCAAAGACTGGGAACCACATTCATTTATGTTACCCATGATCAGACAGAAGCTATGACAATGGGAACAAGAATTGTCGTTATGAAAGACGGTTTTATTCAGCAAGTGGATTCTCCTCAAAATCTGTATGAGAACCCATGTAATATTTTCGTTGCAGGATTTATCGGTTCACCTCAAATGAACTTCATTAACGCAACTGTTGCAAAAAGCGACGCAGGCTACAGCTTGAAGTTTGATAAATACAATGTTGCTTTGCCAGATTCCAAAAACAAAGATAACTGCCTTGCAAGCTATGTCGGCAAAGAAGTTGTTATTGGTATTCGTCCGGAACATATTCATGATGAAGAGGATTTCCTTGCAAAGGCAACTGCAGGTATAGTTGAAGCAGGTGTTGATGTTACCGAGCTTATGGGCGCTGAGATTTACTTGTATTTGAATGTCGCTCAGACTCCTATAACTGCAAGAGTTGAGCCGCATTCCAAAGCAAAACCAGGCGATACAATTAAAGTTGCATTAGATGTAAATAATATTCATATTTTTGATAAAGATACAGAAAAAGTTATTACAAACTAAAAAACATATTTTTAAGCCGGGTTTCTGCCCGGCTTATTTTTGTATTCATTTTAATAAACCAAAAAAACTAAATAATTATCAATATAACTGTATAATTATTCAATGGTGTAAATTTTTATCATTGATTTTAAAAAATATTTATGTAAAAAGCTACTTATCTGAAAAATACTCTTGCTTTTTTTCGTTTTTTTGTGTAAAATGTATGATAAATCAGTGTGTTAAATATTAATCAATTTTCTTTCTTATTTATTTTATAGTAAGCGAGGTATTTTTATGTCGAACAGACTATTTCAGGGCGTTGTCCATCAAATGCGAGATGCAATTGACAGAACTATTGGAATTATTGACGAAACTTCAGTTGTCATTGCATGCAGTGAGCTTGGACGTATCGGTGAAGTGATTGAAAACGTTAAGCCCGATGCTCTGGCATCAACATCAACTTTTGTTGTTAACGGGCAGACATTTAAATCCTTTGGGAACAACGGTCGCCCGGAATATGCTGTATTTGTTTCTGGTAATGATGATGTTGCTCAGAAATACGTTCAGATTTTGGCTGTTTCACTTTCAAGCATTAAACAATATTACGATGAAAAATACGATCGCGGTAATTTTATAAAAAATGTAATTCTTGACAATATCCTTCCGGGTGATGTTTATCTTAAAGCGAGAGAGCTTCATTTTAATTCTGAAGTTACTCGTGTTTGCATGCTAATTAAAGTTATGTCAAAAAATGATATCTCTGTTTATGATATCATTCAGAACCTGTTTCCTGACAAAACAAAAGATTTTGTTATTAATATTAACGAAACCGATATTGTTCTTGTTAAAGAGATTCGTCCGAATATTGAAAGCAAGGATCTTGAAAAACTTGCAAGCTCAATTGTTGATACCCTTTCAAGTGAGTTCTACACATATTGTGTTATAGGTATCGGCACTACCGTTGTTGGAGTAAAAGACTTGGCACATTCTTTCAAAGAAGCTCAGGTTGCTTTGGAAGTCGGTAAAGTTTTTGATACAGAACGTTCTATCATCAGCTATGACAATCTCGGTATTGCCCGTCTTGTTTACCAGCTGCCTACTACTTTGTGCGAGATGTTCCTAAAAGAAGTTTTTAAGCGTGGTTCAATTGAATCGCTTGATCAAGAAACATTGTTTACAATTCAACGCTTTTTCGAAAACAATCTTAACGTTTCAGAAACATCAAGAAAACTTTTCGTGCACCGTAATACTCTTGTTTACAGGCTTGAGAAGATTAAAAAACTGTCAGGTCTTGATCTCCGTGAGTTTGAAGATGCTATTGTATTTAAGGTAGCTTTGATGGTTAAAAAATATTTGACTGCAAATCCTGTGAAATATTAAAGTTAACAGTTTTGTGATTGATTTATTGCGCAATAACTGATATGATATCAATTAATAAAGAAGTAAACGATTAAAACATGAATAGTCTCGCTTCATGTGCTGGTGATTATCGGCTCATAGGCGAGTTTTGTTCGTTATTTAAAAAATAGTTGCTATTTTGCACACATAACTTCGTGTTAGTTTCGACATTAAAGATAGTATTACTTTTACCGGGAGAAGATTTATGATTGAATTCAAAAATGTTTCAAAGACATATCAAAACGGTACAAAAGCGCTGAATAACGTAAATATTAATATTGATAAGGGCGAATTTGTATTTATTGTAGGTGCTTCAGGTGCCGGAAAAAGTACATTTTTAAAACTGATCATGCATGAAGAAACGCCGACAAACGGAAAGATATTTATTAACGGAACAAATGTAACCAATATGCATCACAGAAAAGTACCTTATTTGCGCAGAACCATGGGTATTGTTTTCCAGGATTTCCGTTTAATTGATAAAATGACTGTTTTTGATAACGTTGCTTTTGCCATGCGTGTAATCGGTGCAAGTCCGTCTGCTGTAAAAAGAAGAGTACCGTATATTCTGGGACTTGTCGGGCTAAAAGATAAAGCAAACAGCCGTCCGAGCCAGCTTTCGGGCGGAGAGCAGCAGCGTGTAAGTTTAGCAAGGGCTCTTGTTAACAATCCGCTTATGATTATTGCAGATGAACCTACCGGTAATATTGACCCAGAGATGTCTTATGAAATTATTGATTTGCTTAGTGAAATTAACAAATACGGAACAACGATTATAGTTGTTACTCACGAGCAAAATCTTGTAAAGCAGTTTAACAGACGTGTTATAGAAATCGGTAACGGGCAGGTTATTAAAGATTCAGTACCTATGCCCGATCTTGACAATGAAGCAGATTCTAGTGAGGGGCAAATATGAGTATCAGTGGATTCGGATATTTAATCAAAGAAGGCTTAAAAAACGTCTGGAACAATCGTATGATGTCAATTGCGTCAATAGGTATTCTTGTTTCCTGTTTGCTTCTTACAGGAGCTGCTGCATTGATGTCTGTAAATGTTCAGCAGACTGTAAAAGCAGTTGGAGAATCGAATGTTTTCACGGTATATTTAAAGCAAAATGTTACGGAACTTCAGGCTGTTCAGGTTGGTGAAAATCTAAAAAATATAGATAATATCAGTTCTTGCAAGTTTCTTTCCCGCGATGAGGCAATTAAACAATATAAAAAAGATTTACCTGAAGAAATTTATCAAGAGTTAATCGGTCAGGGGAACCCTCTTCCAAATGCGTTTAAAATCTCTATGGCAGATTTGTCGAAATATAGCGATACTGTTACAAAAATTAAGAAAGTCAGTGGTGTTGATCAAATCTCAAATAAAAGTGATTTAGCGGCTACCCTTACAAAGCTTAACAATCTTGTATCGACAGCCGGTATATGGATTATTATAATTCTCGGTCTGATTTCCTTGTTTATTATTTCAAATACGATTCGTATGACTATGTATTCACGACGGTTTGAGATAAGCATTATGAAATCGGTCGGAGCAACAAATTTATTTGTTCGTATTCCGTTTATTGTAGAAGGTATGGTTATTGGCTTGATATCTGGACTTATCTCTACGCTGGGTCTTATGTTTGTTTATAATATCCTTATGAGCTCAATTTCAAATTTGATTCATTACGATGCAATTCCGTTTTCGCAGATGTCAACTGGAGTTTTAGTTGCATTTATTATTTCGGGTATTGCAATTGGCGCTCTTGGCGGCATTATTTCAGTCGGTAAATACCTCAAAAAAGAGGGTAACGAAATTCTCGGTTGGTAAAGCGGCTTTTGCTTCAAATTTCTTTTGAAACAAGGAGTACACTAATGCACAAGAAAATTTCTGTGGGAATTACGATAGCGATTGCTGCGCTCGCAACGGCAATCGCGTTTTCGGTTGCATATATTACGGCAATGTCTAATTTCAATGAAAGTTTACAGGATTTAAATCGCCAAAAAACCATGTACGCAAGGATTAGCGAAATTGATTCTGTCGTACGGCAGGAGTATAAAGGTAAAATTGATGAGGATGCTTTAAACGAGAGCATTTGTAAAGGATATATTTTGGGGCTTAACAATGAGTCAATTCAATTTATTCCCAAAGATCAGGTTTACCAGTATACAAATATAAATAATGCAAATATTAATGTTGTAACATTGTCTGACGGTTCAGCAGTTGTAATTTACAAAAACGGAGTAAAACCAATTATTACGGCAACAAAATCCGCTACACAAGCACAGACGCAGGCGGCCACAAAAAATTCGTCAGCAAAGAAAACATCTTCTCAGAGCAAAAATGACTGAAGCAATAATAAGCTGAATAACCTTCGCATATAATAAATTACAGTTTGGTGAAGCCGCAGTTACGAATAGGGTTTCCTTGTGATTTTATGGGTGTGGAGGGTTTTGTTCGGTATGCTAACAGCTTTGACAATTAAGGACGCTGCTCCGAGGTCGAAGTTTAAACGATGGATGCAAAAGTTTTCAAGGAACGATCCAAAATCTTATATTGCCTCCATGCAGGGGCTGGCTGTTCAGCATATTATTTACGAGCAAATAAACGGAAAAGTTAACTGGGATAAAATCGAGAAAGCACTTCTTGTGCCTATCGAGAGAAAATTTATTTTATGTGTTGAAAACTTAAAGTTACCGAGAAACCTTGGGTTTGAGAGGTTTCAAAGCGATGCACTGTTAAAAAGGCTTGCAGAAAATGCTGCTCTTTGGGTGTTAAATGCGGCAAAGATACCGCCATCAGACATAAAAATCGCTATATATGATCCCGATGGTTCCGAGCTTGAACTTTGTGAATTGCTTATTCCTTTTACGAATCAGCTTAGGATAATTACAAAGGATATTGGGGATTATTATTTAGAGTATGAACGTCTTATGGATGAATACGGAGTTGCTGTTATGATAAGCAGTGAAACCGAATGGCTTAGCTTTTGTGATGTTGTAATAACGCCTCGCCGAATAACCGAAAATTTACCGTTTAAAGAAGACGCAATTATTTTTTCAACCGAGCGCCCTGCAGTTTCTGCAAAAGGCGTGATTTTTTATGATTATCAAATGGATTTAGCTGAAAAATATTTAAAAATCATGCCGTATGATCTTCCCGATTTATATTTTGCGTCGGCGCTTTATACAAAAGGTAAGCAATATGAGCTTGGTTCTGCGGTGCCTTCAGTGATAATAGGAGATGGATTTTCTATTTTGCCAGACAACTTGGTCGAATATCTTCGCAGGCTTATTAAGAGCGCTTGACATCCATTGCCATACAGATTATAATACAATGGTTACTTTGAAAAAAATATCTTATGATTATGAGTTTTTATAATTTATAATGACGGAGAGGAACAGGTAATATGCAAAAACAAGTTTTATTAACTGTCGAAGGCTTAAAGAATCTCGAGGAAGAACTTGACATTTTAAAAACTGTTAAACGAAAAGAAATTGCAGAGAAAATTAAAGTTGCTTTATCGTTCGGTGATCTTTCCGAAAACAGCGAATATGATGAAGCGAAGAACGACCAAGCAATAGTTGAGTCGAGAATCGCTCAAATTGAAGGTATTTTAAAAAATGTAAAAATCATAGATGAAGATGACATTACGACGGAAAGCATTCATGTCGGCACAAAAGTCAAAGTACATGATTGCGAGTTTGATGAAGTGACAACATATTATATTGTCGGTTCCAGTGAAGCAGATCCGATAAAGGGTCGCATTTCCGATGAATCACCTGTAGGCAGATGCCTTATCGGCAAAAAAGTAGGGGAAACCGTTGAAGTGGATACGCCCGCGGGAATTATCTCATACGAAGTACTTGAAATTTCAAAATAATAATCATCGAAATGACGGACGTACTTCTTTTGTGGTACGTCCTTTTTTAGATAAGGGGAAAATAAATGAGCGACAAAATAAATATTCAAAATAATGAACCCATCGAGCAGGATTTAAGCGAGCTTCTACAAATTCGCCGCGATAAATTGACTGCTCTGAAAAATATGGGAAAAGATCCGTACGAAATCACGACATGCGACAGGGATATTTTATCAAATGAAATTATCAGCCGCTTTGAAGAGCTTGAAGGTAAAGATGTCCATATTGCAGGCCGTATTATGAGCTGGAGAGACATGGGCAAAGCCACATTCATGGATGTCCATGACAAAGGTGGACGTATGCAGGTATATATCAAAATTGACGATGTTGGCGAAGAAACATATAATAATTTCAGTAACTGGGATATAGGAGATATTGTTTCTGTAAAAGGATTTGTTTTCCGTACACGTCGCGGAGAAATTTCCGTACATGCAAAAGAAATAACGTTACTTTCAAAGTCGCTTTTACCTCTTCCCGATAAATTCCATGGATTAAAGGACACCGATCTTCGCTATCGTCAGCGTTATGTTGATATGATGGTTAATCCCGATGTTAAAGAGACATTTATAAAAAGAAGCACGGTTATAAAAACATTTAGAAATATTTTGGACGAGCTGGGCTTTATTGAAGTTGAAACACCTATCCTCAATACTATCCCAGGTGGTGCAACAGCAAGACCGTTTATCACTCACCATAACACACTTGATATGGATCTCTATCTCCGTATTGCACCTGAGCTTTATTTAAAGCGTCTTATTGTCGGTGGTATGGAAAAGGTATATGAAATAGGTCGTTTGTTCCGTAATGAGGGCATGTCCGTAAAGCATAATCCTGAGTTTACTACAATTGAATTATATGAAGCATATTCTGATTATAACGATATGATGGCAATTACAGAAAAGCTGATTCATGAATCATGCATTGCAGTAAACGGAACTGATAAAATTTCCTATCAGGGAGAAGAAGTCAGCCTTGAACTTCCCTTTAAACGTATTTCTATGATTGATGCCGTAAAAGAGTATACCGGTGTTGACTTTGGTGCTTTTATGGGTGATACCGAAAAGGCTAAGGAAGTTGCAAAAGAATTGCATCTTGAGGTAAAGCCGACAAACACTTGGGGCGATATTCTGAATACCGCTTTTGAGGAAAAAGTAGAAGAACAGCTTGTTCAGCCGACATTTATCTATGATTACCCTGTTGAAGTTTCACCGCTTACAAAGCGCAAAAAGGGAACGCCAGAGCTTGTTGAGCGCTTCGAGCTATTTATCACAAGAAGAGAGCTTGCAAATGCTTACAGCGAGCTTAATGACCCTATTGACCAATTAAGCCGATTTGAACATCAAATGATGCTTCGTGATGCAGGTGATGATGAAGCTAATTTGCTTGATGAAGATTTCATCACCGCACTTGAATACGGAATGGCTCCGACTGGCGGCATGGGGATGGGTATCGACCGTCTTGTTATGCTTCTTACGGATAGTGCGTCTATTAGGGACGTTATCATATTCCCGACAATGAAGCCGTTACAAAGTTAAAATAATAACCCCACCGTTTTTATAAATTCGGTGGGGTTACTCTTCTGTATGAACAGATTCATTGTTAGCCTTTAAACATATATTGCACATTGTCTACAATATTGCCTACGGCGTCCATTGCTTTATTGGTTCTTTTCTTCATCTGTTTTTTGTTGGTTTTCATAAACTGGCTGCCGATCAATCCAGCTGCTACGCCTGCGGCAAGACCCATGCCTACGCCCCTTGCAACATTTGCTGTGTTTTTTCCCATTTCATAGCACCTCCATGCTTTCATAAAAATATCGACTGATTTATCGACGGAATCTAACGTCTTTGACGTTGTCATTATTTTTCCCTACCTTTACAAAAAATATTATTATTTCTTCTTGGCTTTTTTTGGACTGTGTAATATAATAATATTGTTCGCAATTTTTACAAAAAACAACAGGTAATTTCTGCAAAAAGGCAGTGAAAAAATGACAGAAATCAATATTGTAATGGTAGAACCCGAAATTCCGCAGAATATGGGAAATGTTGCACGTACATGTGCGGCAACTGGTGCACGGCTTCATATAATAAAGCCGATGGGATTTGAAATTGATGATAAAAAATTAAAGCGGGCAGGACTCGATTACTGGTATCTTCTTGATATTACGTATTACGAAAATCTTGGCGATTTTTTTGAAAAAAATCAAGGTACCTGTTTTTATTTTTCCACAAAAGGACAAAATATTTATACCGATATTTCTTATCCTGATAAAGCATATTTATTTTTCGGAAAAGAAACAGCAGGATTGCCAGAAGAACTTTTACTGAAAAATCCAGATACCACAGTCAGGATTCCGATGATTGATGATGCGAGAAGTTTGAATTTGTCTAATTCGGTAGCACTTGGTGTATTCGAAGTACTTAGACAGTGGGGATATCCTAAACTTAAGTGCAGCGGAGAATTACACCGCTATAAATGGAAAGACCATATTTAATGTAATCTATGCTCAATAAATCAAAACTTTTTGGGTAGAATTTTATTATTGTTCGTTTTTTATATTGAAAAATGTACCAATTTATTATAAAATAAACTTGTTCGTTTTGAATTTAACAAAGTGGAGGATCATATATGAATTACCTTAATAAGAAAACCGTAGAGGACATTGATGTTGCGGGTAAGAAAGTACTTGTTCGCTGCGACTTCAACGTTCCTTTTGACGCAGAAGGAAATATCTCTGATACAAAGCGTATTGATGAGGCTATCAAGACTATTAAATATTTAACAGACCACAAAGCTAAAGTTATTCTTTGCTCACATTTAGGACGTCCTAAGGGCGAATTTAATATGAAGTATTCTTTGGCTCCTGTTGCTGCATATCTTTCAAAGGCTATGGGAATTGAAGTTAAGATGGCAAAAGACGTTATCGGCGACAGCGCAAAGAGTATTGCGGCTTCTTTACAGGAAGGCGAAATCGAGCTTTTAGAGAATGTTCGCTTCCATAAAGAAGAAGAAAAGAACGATCCTGAATTTTCAAAAAAATTAGCCGAACTTGGCGATATTTACGTTAATGATGCATTTTCGGTATCGCATCGAGCGCACGCTTCGATTGTTCTTTTGCCGAAACTTTTACCTTCATATGCAGGGCTCCAGCTGGAAGAAGAAGTAAAAC